>NHGE01000039.1 GCA_002172375.1 Euryarchaeota archaeon TMED129
TCTATCAAAGCGACACTTCGTCTTTCCCCTCTTAAGGCTGAGGCAATACCTCGGCCTACTTCGCCGGCGCCTGCGATGATAACACGCATCTATTTGGAATCGCTAAGCCAAATAGATATAATACCGTAGGATAAAAATTGGTATTTATCCTCAAAATTACTCTTCTGAGTAGATAATATCTCCTTTAATTCTATGATCTGCTGCTATCTTATGTTTTTCTGATTGCCTTAGAGTCCTTCTAAAAGCCTGTTTAGCAGCAGGCGTCATTCCAGAAAGCATCCAGTTCTCTTGAGCAGGAGTCCATGATAAAACCAATATTGGAACAACAGCTATCATTATTAAAGGGATAAAAAGACATAACAAAAGAGATGTGGTCAACATACTTCTAACAATACTAGCAAGTATTAGAGATTTGAATCTGGAATTATCTAGGATTTTTGTACCTTGCCAAGTATTTATCAGAGCATGACCTAAGCATGCAGAAATAGATACTGATAAAGCAATTAGCAATGATATAACAGAAAAACCGGAGTATTCGGAAAAGGAATTTAAGCCATCATCAAATAATCTTACTATTAATACACTTGAGTGCATTGACCCCATGCCGAGACCTAAAGCCCATCCATTTGGTGGTGATGCTCGTAAAGCTACAACTCTAGGCCTTCCAAGTATAAACAATACAAAGGCAGACTCAGAAATGGAAATTAATATTATCAAGGAACTCATTGTAAAAATATTGAGATTGAAATCTAATAACTCAAATAATACATAACTATCAACAATAACTGCAAATATCATTCCGACAACAATTCCATAAAGAAGATTTTTTGCTGCACTAGATAAATCAAAAAAGCCGGTCATTTTTGAAATTGTTCCTCTCCAACCTGCATATACTCCTAGTAAACCAATTGCAAAAGCAATTTGTTGTTGATATAGGGGGACTGACTCGATGGCCATGACTGGCCATGGGATACTACATTTGAGTCACACGGCTCTAATAACGTTAAAACCACCTAATAAGTAGCGAAGTGTATGGCACTCGAGGGGCTGAAACAGAAAATCATGGGCTCGATAGGTCTATTGAAGGGGAAGAGGAAGGTCGATGAGGAGTCTGTTAAGGAATTAAGTAAGTCATTAAGAAGAGCTTTACTTGAGGCTGATTTCAATGTAAGACAAACAAAAGAATTGACAGAACGTATCGAAAGAAGGATGATCGAAGAAGAACCTTTNCCGGGCGTAAAGTTACAAACTCATGCAATGAATTTAATTTATACAGAGNTAGTAAGGATTNTAGGGCCNCCGAGGAACATAAGGCCGCATAATGAGACAGTTTTAATGGTTGGACTTTATGGACAAGGTAAGACTACTACTACTGCCAAAGTTGCTGATTGGTGGAGAAGAAAGCATGGCGTAAAAGTAGCCGTTATTGAAGCNGATGTTCACAGGCCAGGGGCATTTCAACAATTAAAACAATTACTTGAAGGGACCAATGTAAGCGTTTATGGAGAGCCGGAGGAGAGTGATGCAGTAAAAATAGTAAAGAATGGTTTGAAGAAGCATAANGCAGCTGATGTCATTATAATCGATACAGCTGGAAGAGATAGTTTAGATGATGAATTAAAAGATGAATTAATAGAAATTNCAGAAATATCAAATGCTACAGAGAAATTTTTAGTTATTGATGCACAAGTAGGTCAGGCTGCAGGNCCAGTAGCACAGACCTTTCATGATTTAGTAGGAGTNACAGGTACGATAGTAACAAAATTAGATGGTACAGCACGAGGAGGGGGGGCATTAAGTGCAGTTTCTACAACTGGAGCGCCAATAGTATTCGTAGGAGAAGGAGAGAGAATAAATGATTTAGAAAAATTTGAATCTGATAGATTTATTTCTAGACTTTTGGGCATGGGNGATATAAAANGACTCATAGATNTAGCNCCNGGNGATTTAGANGANCAGGAAGCNCTNAGNTTNACNCANAGNNTNATGTCNGGNAGATTTACANTAACNGATATGTATACTCANATGGAAATGACTAGTAAAATAGGNACTATGGANAAACTTCTNTCNCATTTACCNGATAGNATGTTNGGCGGAGGGATGAGTAATATGAGNNGATCNCAAAAANANCAAATGCANAAAAANTTAGATCAATATAGAGTNATTATGGATTCTATGACTCAACAAGAAAAAGATGAGCCNNATTTGCTTAANTCNAGNAGAATAANGAGAATAGCAAGAGGTTCNGGNGTNGATGAAAANTCNGTAAAGGATNTANTGGGNCATTGGAATAANAGTAAGAAAATGATGCGTGGNATGAAAGGNAATAGNAAATTCAGNAAACAAATGCANTCAATGATGGANATTGATGATGGNTTTGGAATGNGATNNTTGTGCAAANAANATTTGCNATAATAGGCCANAAAGNNCCNAGTAANGGNGAAATANNTCTNAATGATTTACCNGGNTTATCNGGGCGNATGGANGTTTTNGCNAGAGCNATNAANGCANCACTNTTTTTATCACATGGAATTAGGAATGACTCTCAAATAATACTACATCTAAATGGAGGAGATGGACCTCCCAGAAGAGTGATGTTTGATGGATCAGAACTTGGAGGTGTGAGGCCTGATGAAAGATCTATTTCTGGACATATTAAATCTATTATCAAGACAAAATTGCCTCCTGTGGGCATTTGGAAGAATGTGAGTTCTGGAATATATCAATCTGGCGGAGGAATAGAAATAACACTGAGAGAATGGGAAGAACAGGGTGTTTCTATTTATGTACTCGATAGAGAAGGTTCGAATTTAGAAAAACATAATTATAAGAAGATAGGTTTTTTACTTTCAGATGATATTCCTTTCACAGAGGAAGAGATTAATATTATCTCGGAATATGAAAAAATTTCATTAGGAGAAAAATGGTTACAAGGTCAATCTTGTATAACTATCATACATCATTTGATTGATTCATCATGAGATATCTGCTTTTTATTTTCTTCAATGGTGATTATTATTGCACCAATTAACATTATTGGCCCTCCCAGAAGAGTCCAAAAACCTAATGTTAATTCAGTAGTAAATATCCAACCTATTAACCCACCTATAACAGGTTCAAACAATAAAATTACTGAAACAACTATTGGAGGAAACCACTTTAGAACTGTATTTATTCCTGTATGGCCTGCCAGACCCGGGCCCACAGAGAGGTAAACTACCCATAATAACCAAGCAGAATCAATCCATCCAAATAATTTGTATTCAGGAATTGAATCCGATAAAGAAATTGGTTCAAAGATTAATGCTGAAAAGGCTAACCAAATACCTGCTCCAAGAGTAACAGGGAACGCATATATGAAAACAGGCATTTTACAGTTGGAACGTAAATGGCGACCTATGAACATATATCCTACAACGGTTACTGCTCCTATGAATGCAGCGAAATCGCCAATAAATGATACTTCGCCTCCTTTATCAATATCTCCAAAGGTAATAATCGCACCAAAAACACCTAAAAATGCGCCAAAAATATGTGATTTAGTTACTGAACTACCCAATATGGGCATAATCAGTACTATAATTATCGGATGAGAAGTAACAAAAAGTAAACTATGTACAAGACTCGTATTATCCAAAGACCAAACCCAAGAGCCGAAGTGTAAAGCTAAAAAAATACTAGAGGCGAATATTAATTTTACATCCTGTAAAGATAATTTATATTCATTAGAATTTAGAATTTGGAATAAAAATAGTGGAAATAGGATAATCGAAGTGCCTTGCATCCTCCATGAAGCCCTGAGAAAAGGAGGTATCTCCTCCATTGATTGTAATATAGCTCCAGCTGATGAAACAGCAAATAAAGCAATTAAAAGTATAGGCCATGCAAAAAAAGGTCTATTTTCTTTAGACATTTCTAGTCCGCCAATTCAGCATCCATCACTTCTATATTTTGTTCTGACTCATCGGCATTTTGAATACCAATAATTCCTGCCGATTTAAATAAAAGATAAATGATAAAAATTAGACTGGTATTTACAGCAATGAAAACTGCAAATCGGGCTTGTGGCCACCACGACTTAATACCTAATGATTCAGAACAAATTACTGATTCCGAGGAAATCAATGTACAAGGAGATCCTGAAATGTATTCATCGGATAGTGTTTCAGGACAGCCTGATAATCCATCTAAATTTCTTATTCTCTGTTCATATTCACAATTTCGTTCGATTGCATAGGCTATTACAGCATCGAAATTATCTCCACTTACTCCTAGAATCTCGTCTAGATATGTATCTTCAGACCACTTCATTGGTTCATATTCTTGTTCAACTTCTACTTCATCTGCAACTGCAAGTATCGCAGATTCTACACCATGGAATGCTTCTCCTGTCATAGCTCCTGCCGCTATCATAAATGTAAATAACAACAATAAGGCTCTACTTTTTTCAGCTTCTTTATTTCCTTTTTCAAGTCTAATTGCCTCTACTTTGGGATTTAATCTACGTTTCTCCCACCAATCTCTAGCAGCACCTCCTGCAAGCATAGGAAATGTAATTGGAGTTGGAAGATACATTCCTAACCCGAATGAAGTGCCCATCCCAGTAGCCCATTCTATGAATCCTCCTAATGCAAAACCTAGTCCCAATGCTATCCAATCACCTTGTCCTTCTGCAAGAATTATAGTAAACGAAGCAAAGGCATTTGCTTGAGGGGCTTGTAAATCTATAGATCCTTCTGCTAGAAGTTTAGAAAGAAATATAGCTACTCCTGCTCCCAAAATGGCACCAGGAATAACGCCTAAAATATTACCTTTTGATATATGATAAGGGCGATTACCAATATAAAGGCTATTTTTATAATCTCCAACAACAGTTCCTGACATAGATATAGCAGATCCGAAAACAGTAGTACCAACCANAGCCATTAGTATCGATTCCTCTTTTGAAAGNCCTACTGGAAAATTTAAAAANACCAAAAGAAGCATNAATAAAACGATAAACGAAGTNCCAGAAACGGGTTCTATTCCAGTTTCTCCCATTACCCTNACGGCTATTGCGCCNAGAAGGAATGTCGTAGAAANTAATACAATNGAGAATAAAATAGCCGGAAANATNGGGAANCCTCCTAAGATAAATATCAATATCATTGCAATTGATGCAATTAACATAAAAATTGGAATATGATTTAGAGGCCATTCATACCAACCTTTCGTTTCAATGAATTCATCACCTTTTTCTCCTTTGAAGGCTTTTGCAATATCNGTAAAGATAGAAACAAAAGTAGGAGCCATCTTCAGAAGTCCTAAAAGACCACCTCCCAATATAGCACCTATAGCTATAGTACGNACTAAGGATTTGAAAGCCATCCATTGAACAAATGGATAAACTGGAGGATTGTTTATATCTCCATATTCGGTAATTCTGAAATATTGTTGTTGCTCAAAATCATATACAGGAACATCCATGATAACAACTAGTGGAACAATATAGAACCATGCTATTATTGAACCAAGATTTACTAAGAATGCAACACGGAATTTCATAAACCANCCGATTGCTAAAAGTGTTGGACTAATTTCCAGNCCAAGAAACGTATATGAAAATGGATTTGAAGACTCATATGGAGTAATGCCTGAACCTCCGTAAGGTGAATTTCCTTCATCTAATTTAGTAGGTTGATGAATCCATCTCTCAGTGTATACTGATGCCAATCCCCATTCATCTCCAGATAATTTTGTAGCAANCCAGTCAGCTATGCTACCAGGAAGNGCCATTACCTTTCTACTCCATATTAAAGGATAGTCGATTAAGAACATTATACCCATACTTATTGCTGTCCAAATTCCTACAGTTTTCAGAGAGTCGCGTGCAGTATCGGCAGCACCACTACTAACATCAGAGGCGATATCTAACATCTTCAAGGTGGCTTCAAAACCTGGCATTGGCAATGGATCTTCTACTAGCCAGACTCTACGGAATATAATGAAATACATGACACCTAGAAAACCAGCAAACATGGATGCGATGATGCCTATAAATGCTAATTGTAATGTATCAACAGAAGAAATAAGGAAACCGTCACCTACTTTGTAATCGTCCGAATAAGCCAATAAGAATATTGCAGGGAAAGTAAATACGAAACCNGTNGATGCATTAATTGCACCAGTTGTCGCACTTGTTGCTATNTTTACTTCTGATGGAGACCATTGGTATGCCATNCCCAATAANTATGCAACATACCATCCAGCAGCAATAGTTATTCCNATTTTAAGACCAATATATGCCGAAACTCCACTNAATATGGCACCTATCAATATACCAATAAGTACTTTTTTGGTATCCCAATGACTAATCTCAAAAGATTCTTGAAGATTTTTTTCTTCTAAATACTGTTCGAGAACACCGGTATTTAGATTATTATACATATCATCATCTAACCACGATAATGTGCCTTTTTCTATTGATTCTAGACCCGAAGGAGTAACNGGTTGTCGATAGGCTGAGCGTGGTACATCGGACATGCTATANGCTTAGGGCTGATTATCTATGCTTATACTTCACTATAATAATATCATTTANTATGATAAANGANTAGTGATCTCTGGTAATTCTATACCTTCCCATTGCTTCCATCCATTGAATTTCATTTCCTGCCTCTAAATTAAATTCATCACTAATAGGAAGTATTAGAGTTTCATATGTTTTATTATCCATTGCATGTACTTCATTTCCCTGGATATGAGTTATTATTGCAGAACCTTTCTCAATCATAGGTACTTGAATATTATCTGTAACAGTACCCACATGAGATCTTTTTTGACCAGTGAAAATATCCTCTAATTCGATTCTAGCTTTNGCCGAGCCGTGTTTTCCCGGTTTTGATTTGGACATACTAAGAATTTTGTATGCATCGTCATCTATGGCCACATAACGGCCTATTTTTAGCGTACGTATTTCTACTCTTGTTGTGCCGGGCATATGATTCATACCGATGGATGAACAATGCCTTATCAGCATTAGGGAAAAAAGGGCCCCGGGCCAAAGGACCAGAAGGTATTCTGGCCCGGGGTTATGTCCGACTAAATTAGATTTAATCGTCGTTTCTGCGGCCTATTAGAGCCGCTCCAACAAGTGCGATAGCTGCAAATAATGCAGGGAATCCTGGTACTGCATTAGACCAACCTAGATCATCTTGTGTGTTATCCTGTATGTCTTGACTAGATACATCTGAATCCTGAGCATCACAGATTCCATCGCCATCATAATCTGAAGGGAGAGAATTGACATCTAAACTGTTAGAACCACATTGATCCTCTTCTACATCTGAAACTCCATCGTTGTCATCATCATCGTCTGAATTATTGTCACCAAGTCCATCACCATCGAAATCTTGCCATTCTGTCGAATCAAAGTCGAAAGCATCGAACTCGTCTAAGTGGCCGTCATTATCATCGTCAACATCAGAGAAATCTCCAATACCATCGCCGTCCCAGTCAGTTTGTTCTAGTGAGTTCTCAGGGAACAGGTCATCGACATTATCTACACCGTCGCCGTCCATATCGCTATCAGTACTATCACCAATTCCGTCACCGTCTAAGTCTCTAGATTCAGTACCATCATCAGGGAAAGCATCAACGTTGTTGTTTACACCATCACCATCTCTGTCAGTATCTGCTTCATCGCCTATTCCATCATCATCTAAATCAGTGTACTCATCCTGATCGAATGGGAATGCATCAGCATCATCCAGGACGCCGTCGTTATCATCGTCTGTATCTGCGTTGTCTCCGAGACCGTCATTATCGCTATCTAACCATTCACTTGGATCTAATGGAGCCCAGTCAATAACATCTGCATAGCCATCACCGTCATCATCGTTATCAGCTTCATCGTCAATTCCATCACCATCTGTATCTGTAGATGCTTCATCATCAGTTGGGAATGAGTCTTCATTATTTGGAACTCCATCACCATCTGTATCGTTGTCAGCATTGTCACCGATTCCGTCACCATCTAAATCTTCAGATTCAGTAGGATCATATGGGAATGCATCATCAACGTCAGTAACGTTATCGTTATCGTCATCAGGATCAGAATTATCGCCTATTCCGTCACCATCAGCGTCTTGAGATTCACTATCATCATATGGGAATGCGTCAAGAGTATCAACTACTCCGTCATTGTCACTATCATCGTCAAATACATCACAAAGACCATCATTGTCGAAATCTGAAGGCATTTCTGTTCCATTCAAGTGATCAGTTCCACAAGCAAACTCATCTTCATCAGACCATCCGTCACCGTCATCATCAGAATCAGCAGTGTAAGGATTTGCTTCAACATCACTACAATCTACGATAAACGCAGAATCATTGTTTCCAGACATATCAACAACGCCAGTCCAAACTGTATCAGGCAATCCATCGCCATCAGTATCAGTACCGACACAAGGATTCAATGGATCTACATCGTAGTCATCTAGCGTTCCATCGTTATCGTCATCAGTATCGTTGTTTGTATTAGACATCTGTACTAATGGCAAAGTAACGTCATCAATCCATACCGTATCATCGTATGTGCTTACACTTCCATCTTTGTAGTATTGCCACTCAAAGGTATGTGTTCCAGCAGTCAATGATTGTACGTGAACACCTGCAGTTTGACCTGACCAGGATGCTTGTAGGCTACCATCNACATAGAATCTCAAGTAATCCCAGTTAGTCTCAGTTGAAGTTACATATTCGAAAGACATGTCGCCTGCAATTGTAGTCCATTCAATTTCTAAACTGCTTGTTTGACTGTTATCAATATCACCAGATTCCGCAGAGAAAGTACCATTGATAATTGCACCACTTATTGATGATGCAGCATCAACTACACTCCAATCAGCATCGCCGAATGTATCATAATCGCCCAGAGAACCTGTTTCGAAGTCTCCACTGAATTGCGGTACTCCATTGAAATCAGGTAATCCATCACCATCATTATCTAACCAAGCTGTACCATCTTCTGGGAATGGGTCGTCTTCATCGAAAACATTGTCACCATCATCATCAGGATCGAATTCATCACCAATTCCATCATTATCTAAGTCATTACATGAACTATCATCGAATGGTAAGTCATCTTCTTCATCTAAACAACCATCATTATCGTCATCAGTATCTGCATTGTCACCAATTCCATCTCCATCAAAGTCGTATTGCTCATTTGGATCAAGTGGTACTGCATCATTGAAGTCATAAATACCATCGTTATCATCGTCTGAGTCTTGATTATCACAGAATCCATCACCATCTGTATCAACTTGTTCTGTATCATCTAATGGGCATGCGTCATCTACATCATCAACACCATCATTATCGTCATCTAGGTCAAGTGTTAGGTCATCATCACCTTGTACTGACATTGGGAACATAATGTTAGTCAACAGAACCATGTCTTGACCAACAGAAGTATCTGCATCCTTTTCATATGCGAAAACGATTTCATGCATTCCTTCTTCTAGATAAATTTCTACTCCTGTTTCTTCAAACCATCCAATAGATATTGCTTCGTCATCAGATACTCCATCACCATCGGAATCACCGCAGTCAGACCATCCGTCATTTACCCACTCTGGAGGTATTGAATCACCATAGTCACCAGGAGTTCCACACTCAAAGTCTTCATCATCCCAAAGACCATCAGCTGAATCCCATCCTGATATACTTCCCATCATGTCTCCATCTACGTAGACTGCGAATTGATCGAATATTAATTCTGACTGTATCTTGTAGTCAAACATTAACCAACCTTCTGCGGTATCAATAACTATTGATAATTCTGAAGTTTCATTATCATCACCGTATAACTTTGCTGATTGTGCACTTGGAGAAATTCCTGGGTTTTGATCCCCTCCTCTCATCCAACCAGTTGTTCCAGGACCGAATGTATCTAGATCTACAGATTCATCAGAAGCATCATTACAATCATCATAACCATCGTTAATCCAGTAAGCTGGAACCCACGCTTGACCAAACCATGAGATTACTAATCCGTCTTCACAGAGGAATATATCTCCATAAGTATCGTTGTAACCATAGTTAGGATGTGCTTCTTCTTCATTCCAGTCCATTCCAGACCAGTTTAGTGATGAGAAGTCATCTCCCATATGTTCTGTGACATCTCCGATGAAATCAGGCATACCATCACCATCAGTATCAACGTGAGATGATTGATGTACAGGGAATGCATCATCCTCATCCATGTATCCATCGTTATCATCGTCATCATCTTGTTCATCACACCACATATCACCATCTGTATCTA
>NHGE01000040.1 GCA_002172375.1 Euryarchaeota archaeon TMED129
CAAGTAATCAGCAATACAACCTACTTCAAACTTTAAATCAACTGGGTTACTTATTCTGAGAAGCTCACCTTTATCCTCTAATGCGCGGACATACTCAGTCAAATTACCCCACTTCATATGCCTTCGACCAACTCTAAGAATGATGAAGGTTCTCTTTTCACCAAGTAATCAGCAATACAACCTACTTCAAACTTTAAATCAACTGGACTACTTATTCTGAGAAGCTCACCTTTCTCCTCTAATGCGCGGACATACTCAGTCAAATTACCCCACTTCATATACCTTCGAAGTTCTCTAAGAATGATGAAGGTTCGCTTTTCATCATACACTTCTGACCGAGAGATTCTTTGATACTAACCTACTCGCACGACCATGGTGGGCGGTAGTACGATGTACGATGTGTTAGTAATTGGCGCTGGACCTGGTGGCGGAAATGCTGCATTACATAGTGCAAGAGCAGGCCTTTCTACAATCTTAATAGAAGACCATGATGAGATAGGAACTCCTGTTCACTGTGGAGAATGTATATCTGATGTCGCTTGTGCTAATTTAGAACTAGAACTACCTCCTCATGTGATAAGTAAACGAGTACATGGTATTCGTGTAATTTTTCCAGACGGCACTGAGAAAAAATTAACGGAGGAAGGATATGTATTGGAAAAGCACTTATTTGAACGTTGGATTTGTGATGAAGCAGTTTCAAAAGGAGCAGAATTATGCCTAGGCCATAAAGTAAATTCTATGGAAAAAATGTATGACGGAGAAAAATTTATTGGATGGAGATGCAATGGAAAAGGCGACAAATTTCCTATTGAAGCGAAAGTAGTTATTGATGCATCTGGTGTTGCTGGAGTATCTTCAAAAATATTGGAATTAAACCCTCGTCCACATGTCATTGCAGGTATGCAATATGAAATGTTAGAAGTCCCTACTGACGACTATCTTGATTTTTATATTTGGCCAAAATATGTTGAAAAGGGATATGTTTGGATGATTCCAAAAAGTGATGGAAGAGCAAATGTCGGGTTAGTTACTGAAAATAAGTCTCAAACAAAAAAATCACTTGATGATTTTATTAAAGACACACACTTCAAAGATCTGGAACAAGTATCTCCTTCTTGGAAAATAAAAGGAAATCCCGCTTTCGGAGGCACAATACCAATTTCTGGGCCACATGAGAACACTCATGCAGATGGCTTGATGTTGATAGGAGATGCGGCCGGTTTTACCTCTCCTCTTTTCGAAGGCGGCTCTCATCTTGCATTAAAATCAGCAGTATTTGCTGCACAAACAGCTGTTAAAGCAATCTCATCTGGAAATCTGACTGCAGATTCCTTAGCCGAATACACAAGCTTATGGAAAAAAGAATTTCCTCCATATAATAAGATATTAAGTGGAAAATCAGCCCTTTTCAATCTTTCAGATGATGATATGTCAGTGATGGCTCAGTGTTTTCCAGATGAAATGAGTAATATGGGACCTCATGGAAAATTATTGGTCTGTTTAAAAATATTACTTCGTAGGCCAAAATTATATGTTAAACGAATAATTCCTGCTATGTTGTCATTCGGTTATTCCCGTGCTAAGTATTACGGCTGGTGATTCAATCCTTCCTCTCCTAGGTCAGATTTCTATTTTTCTAGCAGCAGCCCTTTCTGCATATAATATTTTTAATACTAAGAAAAATACATTAAAACAAACTAATATCATATTTTTATTTCAAATATTACCTTTTTTCTTATTAGTTTATGCATTTTTATATGACATCAAATCTTTGAGGCTTGTTTCCGAATATGGAGGAGATAATCTACCTATTTTTTATCGTATTTCAGCAGTATGGGGGGGACGTGCTGGACCATTGTTACTTTGGGTATTTCTGATGTCTACGGTTACATGGTTGATATCAATATTTCACAAGTATGACAATCTATTATTGCGTATTTTGCATTCTTGGATTTTATATTTATTGTTTATTTCATGGTTATTAAATCCATTTTCTTCATATCAGGGTATTGATGGAGAGTTAAATCCATTACTACAAACCAATTTAATGGTAATTCATCCACCAATAGTTTTTGCATATTACTCATTATGTATCGCAGTTGCAAGTATTGCATTGTCTGGAATAATTCAGAAAATACCTAATCAAATTATTCATTCAGATTTAATTCCATGGGCACGTGCTGGATTTTTTGTAGGTACTTTAGGCATAGGCCTTGGAGGGCTATGGGCTTACACAGTTCTTGATTGGGGAGGATATTGGGCATGGGACCCTGTAGAAACCGGTTCTTTACTTCCTTGGTTAACTTTACTACTAATAATTCACACAAGAGCAAAAACTCATTCTTCCGACCGCATGTCTTCATTACCTGCATTAGCATTAATTACAGGAATACTTACACTACATGCAACTTTAGTTACACGTGCCAACGGAGTGTGGTCATCTGTACATGCATTTGTTGGAAATGAAGGATCAACACTTTCTCAAGACCCCTATCTAAGAATAATAAATATCTCAGATTTTAGTCCCATTGGTTTAGAAATTTTGTCTTATCTCATCGCTTTAGTATTCTTAGGTATATTTACTATCTTTCATCTCTTCAGGGAACAGAAAAATATTCTATCTTCTGGAAATGATACTTCTTTCTTCCAAGAAAATAATCTCCTCTCTTGGGCTCTATTAATCACTTTTGTACTAGTTTCAATTAACATTGGCGCCAGTTCTGTTTTGGTAGTGGGAACATCTTTACTATTCTTAACTCTTAATTCATCATCAAAGAAGCCTGCTTTTCATTGGATTATTGCTGGAATTATATTGATGCTTTATTCAAATTGGTCTTGGTCTTCCAATACTTATCAAGCATTTTTTGGTATGATACCATTCTTAATTCCTTGGTTCTTATCAGATGAAGAAGATTTTTCACTTTTATTAAAACCTTTCAAAAAAACAGCAGAAAGAACAAGAATAGCAAGAACCATTCCTTGGTATGGCGGTGCAACCTTTCTATTACTAACTTGGATGCTTCTGACTGTGGAAATAGAAGGAAGTAATATTTTAGCGCATGAATTTTATGGAGCACCTCTAATTGCTTTGCTTGCATTAGGGCTTACACTTTATGCATGGGGTAGTTCTGTTAACTCTCGCAACGGAAATATACTAATTATCTCCACTTTATTTCTTTCTGTTTTTTTTGCTTATATTTCAGATCAGATATATCTGCCCGGAGANCCAGAATTAAGTNTAACTTCTGGAATTTCAAGAGGNTCTTTAGGTTTATTTATTTTAACATGGTTAATATTTGCACTTCCNCCTACANTAAANCAATTATATTCAACAANAACCAANATTTTTTCTTATTCCTCTTCAAAAAATACNCCAAGAAGATTAAGGCTATTGGGGTCTCATTTAGCTCACTTTGGGATATTATTATTGTTGATTGGACATGTTTTAACAACAACCATGGTTGACAGAACAGATCCATCTCATTTAGTAACTTTAGTGAAAGATGAGCCAATAGAACACAATGGATATGAATTTATTTTTACAGATGTAGAGAAATTTACAGCCGATGAAGAACAATATCCTTATTCAATTGGAGATGGTTACATTGGAATAATCATAGATGTTTTTGAAGATGGAGAAAAAATAGCAGAAATATCTCCTGGTATGTTGAGATTTATAACTGGTAATGATGTTTCTCCGAGATCTGAAGTAGATAGATTTTCTACAATCTATGGAGATACCATAGTAATTTTGGACTTCTACCAATCTCAAGAACTTCTTGAATGGATGACATTTGGGCAATCAGAAGAAGTTGACAGAGTTAGAGTTACAATTCATTCACTCCCCGGAAGTCACTTNGTTTGGTTGGGATGGTCAATAATCATGCTTGGAAGCATTTTTTCACTATCTTCAGACAGTATTGGCCAGAAAAAATTGGAAAAATAATCATAATTATTTATACATTCCAAACCGTTTGAATGAAAAAGGGTAAGCAAGTCGCCGAGTCGTCCGGGGAGGCAATAGAATGGAACAAGGTTCAATTATTCACATTGATTATGACTTATTTAATGCAAATACAGAGAAATTAATCGAGACTACTAGAGAGGATGTTGCGAAAGAACATGAAGTGTTTGATGAAAACCGTACATACATGCCGATGATTACTATTGTTGGTTCGGGACGTTTGATAAAAGGTTTTGAAACACATTTAGAAGATGCTGAAGCAGAAACTGATTATAATTTTGATATCGAAGCANTAGATGCTTATGGAGAACGCGATCAAAGTTTAATTGAAACTATTTCTCAAAATGTACTATTAAAGAGCGTCCGTGATCCTAATACTTTGCATATAGGTGGCCCTGTAGAAATAGGTGGAAGAACTGGTACTCTTCAATTCCTCAGTGCAGGAAGGGCAAGAATAGATTATAATCATCCATTAGCAGGAGTTAAACTAAGATATGATTACAAAATAGTAAAAGTAGTCGAAGATCGTAATGAACAAGTTGAAACATTACTAAAAATGAATACTGGTCGTGAAGACTTTGAAGTGGAATTTGAAGGCGATGACCTGACAGTAACCTTACCAGAAGAAATTTCTTATGATCAGAATTGGCCATATGCAAAATTTTCTTTAGTTCAAACAATCCGAGAAAGTCTAGGTGTTGGTATAGTAATTTTTCGTGAGGTTCACAAACCACGTGCCATAGAAGAAGAATAATTTAATATTCATACTTCTTATGATCGACATCCCATTATGAACTATATTACTTACTAGGTTTATGTTCTATGACTTTTTGGCTTAATATGCCTCAATGACGACAAAAGGGTTTACTGAGCCATATGGTATTGACGTTCCCTATGAGTACCGAGAGGCACTAATAATACGTGGTTTGAAATTATAAGGCAGTATCCGCTAAATCATGAGGCGTACTAGTTCAGTTCAATCACTAGTGGCAATAATGCTTGTTTGTATAACTACTAGTGGTTGCCTTAGCTTAGCAATGCAACGTGAAATGATAGAAGATATGCGTGAAGAACCTGTATTGATTGAGAAGGAAGATAGGTTTGGATGGGATTATACTTTTGATTCATCAACTGCCGTAAATACGATAATGTATTCTAACGAGACTACAATCCTATTCGATGAAACAGTTTCAAAACTTGTTATTGAATTTCGTGCACAATTTCCATATTCGACATACATAGAGGATTTATTAGGAAATGAAACAAATGAGGTACGTTATGTTGATGTCAAATTATGGCAACCAGGAACAAGAGATATTTCCTCTCCATTCTGGGAAGCTAGAGCAACACAGGACTATCCATTAGAAAGATTCACATTCGGAAAAAGTGATTTTATTTTAGGNGANTGGGATTTGGTTGTTGAGGCTAGAGGTTACGGNATAACAGCTCCAGTAGACCAGTTATCCTTCCATGATCATTTTGAAGTCTATGCTACAATTACTAAGCCTTGTATCCGATTTCCNGAAATAGATGATGTCGGAGAGTGCACTTTTGTCTCCGATTTGAAGAGTTAGATNACNCNNTCTCATACGTAGTGCTTATGAATACAAGGCAGGTGGCCGCGCTACTGAGGTTTAATCATGGTTGAAGATATGACTCCATTAGTTACATTTGAAACGTATGAACAACATGCTGTCCATATCGGTACAAATCAAAAGTCAGCTGATATGAAAAGATTTCTTGANACTGATAGGCAAGATGCAGCCGGATTACATTTAATTGACTTAAATCAAACAGATTCTAGAATTAGAACTGTTGCAAAATTTATTTCAAATTATGATGCGGATAGNATTCTTGTAGTTAGCGCTCGTCAATATGGACAAAGACCTGCTCGTATGTTTGCTCAATCAATTGGTTCNAAGCANATAGTTGGACGTTTTATCCCAGGTACTCTTACTAACTCACGATTACGTACATACANAGAACCTGAGTTGATTATAGTCACTGATCCTGCAGCAGACTCACAAGCACTTAATGAGGCAGTAAATTCTNGTTTACCTGTTGTAGCAATATGCGATGCNAATAATAAATTGAGAAATGTCGACATTGCTCTTCCTGCTAATAACAAAGGACGTCGATCTTTAGCTCTAATATTTTGGTTATTATCTCGTGAAGTTCTAAAAATAAGGGGCACTATCACAGATGCTGACTGGGAACGTTCTCAAGATGTAGAAGATTGGGAATCTACGTTCTAAGTGTCCCGACGACCTCATAGAGGTGTTATTAATCCGACAATTAATGACAGGTGCATCAGTACCGCTTTTTCTTGCACCTATGGCTGGAGTTTCTGATTTAGCATATAGGATTCTTGCACGTGAATGTGGTGCTGATTTTACTGTAACCGAATTTACTGCAGCCGCTGGACTGTCAAGACATGCTTCACATTCATGGCTAAAAGTAGAAAGCCACCCTCTTGAGAAACCATTTATACCTCAGATTTTTGGAGGAATAACCGAAGAAATGGTAAAAACCGTCAAATTATTACAGAAAAAAGCCGATATAATTGATATAAATTTTGGTTGTCCAGCACCTAAAGTATGTCGAAATGATGCGGGTGCAGCATTACTTCGTGATCCAGATAGAATTGTAAAGATGGTTAGGGCATGTTTAGATGTTGCAGAAGTACCTATTTCTGTAAAAGTAAGATTAGGCACTGGATCTGGCCCAAACACTGCTCTGGAAGTTGCTCAAAGATTAGAAAAAGAAGGAATATATCGAATTTGCGTTCATGGCAGAACGCTTAAGCAAAGATATTCAGGATATGCAGATTGGGAACAAATAAGAGAAATAGTTGATGGTGTAGAAATTCCAGTAATTGCAAATGGCGATGTAGTAGACTCTGAGTCTGCTAAGTTATGTATGGATTCTACAAAATCAGCAGGTTTGATGATTGGCAGAGGTGCCATAGGTATGCCAAATATTTTTTATGAAATAAAACGAGATTTAGGTTGGACCAGAACACCACCTCCTTGGAAAGAAGATAACTCAGCAATAGCAAGATTATGGTGTTGGAATAGGTATNTAGAAATTAGTAAAGAAGTTTATGGGGAAAAAATGAATAAGAATATCAAAAGACATGCCATTTCTTTCACTAAAGGATTATCAGGGGCTTCAGCAATGCGTGTTAAACTTCACTCTGTAACAACACAGGAAGAATTAGGAAACAAAGTGACTAACTATTTGGAAAATCTAATCAATGAGAAACTAGAAGTTTAGGCATTTCTAATAATTGATTTCTCAAGTCTTTCTGCAACTGTTTTCAATCTAAGAAGAGTTCTATCTACACTTCTCATAACATTCTCTTTCATTTCTTCNCCATTGCGACCTTTTATTCTATANCCATAAGGCATCCTACCTCCCAATGTATTAAGTAATATTTTTTGNCTTTCTACAGACAATGGCAAAATTATTTGTTGCACTTTATCGCTATCTAAGTTNTTATTCTTTATCCCATCAATTAATTCTATTGCAATTTCTTCATTTATCCTTCCAAAACCGCCTCTTGTAAAGAGCCACTCTTCCCCTCTAGCTTCATATTGTCTTGTCATGCCAATATAAATATCTTGAGCTATCCGATCTAACATTGGCACTCTCTCAATAATATTTGAATTTCTAAATCTATCAATTGTTCTTCTAATTCTAGATCTTGATTCTGAGAATTTATTGGAAAGAGATAGAATCGTAATCGGATTACTACTTTCTGCTAACTCTTTGAAAACCCTTTTAGCTAAATCATCTTTAATTTTGGCCCTATCTCCGTTTAAACCTAAATCATCTAAAAGCACATCTAATCTGTCTTCTTCAATCTTTATTGCAGAAGGTTCGGATATCNTAATTTTAAAATCATTCTCCATTGATTCACTGGNTATTTCCATTCTTTTTTCAGAGTCTTTAATGTGACTACTTAATTCTAATAATCTTAATTCAATAATTTCTTTTGCTTGCACTGCCATTAAATTTATCGCAGAAGTAATTGTTCCTCCTCTTAAGACATAAATGTGCCATCTTCCATAATTTTCTGAAGAAATCAANCCAGACTCTCTNAATTTCAATATTTGATGATGCATACCTGTTTGAGATAATCCACAAACATCTCCCAAAGTTNTGATATCCCATCCCTTTAAAGGCTCTAATAATAATGCTTCAGACATTATTCTATGTAATGCNCCAAACTCCTCNTCCTCTCCCCAAGATTCGATTTTTCTCTTAACCAATCCTAATGAATCTAAAATCCAACCAAGTAAAACATCTGAATTTTTACTGCCTGTTGGCATAGACTTTTCTACCAGGTCCAGTCTAATCACAGTATACTCGAATATTACATGGCTCAAGAGCATTGGCTATGTTTTGAGTATTATTTATGCTAATTCTTGACGAATTCCTAACCACGGATAATCAACAGTGGATTGATGTAATGCATTAATATGCGGAGCAAGTGATATTCCTCCCTCATTAATAATGCCTCTATTCCTAAGTACTGTAATAGCCGAGTGAACAGATGCACGTGAACGGCCTAAATCTCTAGCAAGTTGTGCTTGAGAAACTGGCTCAGGCGAATTTGATAACTGTTTTACTATACTTTTCTGCACTCCTGACAGGCCTACTGGTAACATAGATGCAGCTTTATATTGATCAGTAACCCCAGTTCCTTCCAATATTTCTACTTGTGCTGGAGCTCCTGCATAGTAACATGTTCTCCCATTAACTGACATCACAGTAACTGATTTTTCATTTGTCAAAACTCTCAAATGATGCCTAAGTGTACCATTTGCTGCATTTAATTGTCGTTGTAATTCTCTAAAATGTATTCCTGGAGATTTAACAAGTGTGGAAATAATCCTACTTCTTAACGGATGCTCATAAGATTCCCTAGGTGCTGTTATAGTTCCTTGCATCATGGGAGGTGCGAAAAAAGGTATCATTGCCCCAATTCCCAATGTTCCACCAATAATTGCAGTAAAAATATCAGTAGTCACGGGGTAGGTTTCACGCCACTGTTCTAGTAAAGCCACAAATAAAACCCTACATTATGACCTTTAAGTATACATGGTCTCCTGAGTCATCAATGCTCTTATTTTACTTATCTATTATGACCCTTCCTTGTTGAATTTTCATGTAAGCAACAAGAGGACTTAATAATCTTCCAGCATTCCTTCCGTGTTCTGTCAATTGATATCTTACTCGTATTGGCGGGCCTTCATCTACAATTCTATTTACTAAACCTAAATCAGCACAATGGGTTAATTTATCAGATAATGTTCTACTACTTATTCCTTTTAGTAAATTTCGCATTTCATTAAATCTACGATCTCCAGCAATGTAAAGTGCTGCTAAAATTTCTATACTCCAACGCGAACTGAAACTGGAAAAAGCCTCTACCGCAGCACCCACTTCCCATTCAATATCATATTCGCCATTTTCATTATATGGAGCGAAAGTTTTTCTTATTGTTGTACCACTTTTTTTGACCTCTTTTATTGCTTCATCAATTACTTCATAATCTGAATTTGTGATTTTCATAGGTTCTCTTGGCATACTATCAAGTTACTCCAAAACTATCTAGTGTATAAATTACACCTCGATGTGTGCATGTATACTACTCAGTTAATATACAGCATCTCACTAGTTCAGTGTAGAAATAACACCGAGTTAAGGAGGCGAAAAAAGTGGACAAATTTTTAGAAAAATGGATGGACGAAGTATTTGAAAATAACGAATTTAAGGAGTCTTAAAATTGATATTAAATAGAATAAAAGAATTAGTAATTATTGCTATAGCAGAATATAGAGCGCCAGCTTGGCCACGATATTCTCGTAGAAGATAATCAAGAATTAGTNTAGGAAGGTCTCCTTCCTTCGATCAAAGAAGAAAGACCTTCATAAGCGTCTTTTGTTGAGAATATTCTTTCAAGATTTGATAGTTCTTGAGANAAACCATCTGTTAATGATATATTTTCAGAGTTAGCTATTTCTAATAAATCTGCGGCAATTTCAAGTGCTATGGGTGCAGTGTAAGACACTGACTTCATTTGTCTCAAAATCATGTTTTCATCTAATCCTTGAATATTGTTTGGTTTATTCCCATCAAGTATTTGTTTAATATTATCATCAGAATAGTATTTTTTAGCAAAAATAACATTTTTATTTTCATTATCTATTGGCGCATGTCTGAATTTATTTTNGGGTTTACCNCCTNTTATTATATCACTNATNGTTTTTNCTACATAATTTTGATCAACAAGATGTGTAATCAAACCAAATGCATATGCAGTTTCTGCATTTAAGAAATTTCCAGCAAGAACTGCATACCTAGCAACCTCTACTCCACAAATCTTTACTGTCCTTTGTGTCCCTCCCAAACCAGGATAAATTCCTATATTAGTTTCTGGAAAACGCATTTGAGTTTTATTCGTACCAATTCTATAATCACAGGCAAGTGCAAGTTCTAAACCTCCTCCTAACGTCAAACCAGTCGCTAGAGCAATAGTTACCTTTGAGCTATTTTCTAGTTTAGATAACACTTCGTGCCCATATGCTGTAAAATCATATATTTCTTGAAACGAATCCTCTTTGATTTTATCTACAAAAAATTTGACATCGGCTCCAGCAACAAATGCTTTACCTGAACCTTCTAAAACAATAGCCTTGATATCATCCCTATCATTCAAATCATCTATTTTTTGTCCTAATTCATTAACTAAATCTACATTTAGGGCATTCATTGCTTCAGGACGATTTAGTCTAACGGTTGCTACATCTTTAGAAATTATGACATCAACATATGAAAAATCAAATGACTTATCACTTTCCTTTTGTGTTTTCAACATATTAGGTATGTCTAAATTTGCCAATTTGCAATATTCTTTTGACATTTCAAATGCTCTATTAATTCCTATTTTATTGGCTAATTCAAATGGCCCTTTATTCCATCTAAGGCCGACTTTAGCGCCCCTATCAACATCTTCTTTAGAACAAATCTCTTCATCTACAATTTGCGAAGCTACTGCAAACACCTGTCCAAGTAATCTTTCTTCCACAATTTTTCTGACAGATTCATTGTATTCTGGACTATTATCAATTTCCCAGGCTTTGTTATTGGCCACCATTTCTCTAAGAATAGAAGCACCCTTGTATCTTGGAGTATTTAGCTGATCAGCCAGGTAATCAGTTGCATGCAATGCTATTGATGGTCCAGTCAGATTCATCAATGCAAATGGCCCCATTCCTATATCAAACGCTTTACACGCTATAGAATCTATTTGGGCGGTTGATGCCACTCCTTCTTCTAACAATATACAAGCTTCATTTAACCAAGGAACAAAAAATCTATTGACTACAAAACCAGGCCTATCTTTACATATAATTACTACTTTTCCCATGGCCTTACAATAAGTTTCTACAGCGTGTAATGTTTCTTCTGAGGTAGTTTCAGCTGGAATTATTTCTATTAGTCTATTTTTCGCCGGATGATAAAAAAAGTGCAGTCCAACAAAACGCTCTGGCCTATTCGTGGCTCTTGCTAAATCATTAACCGATAATGATGAAGTATTACTTGCAAGAATTGTATTTTCATTACATACTCTATCCAATATTGTAAAGACTTCTTTTTTTATTTCAAAATCCTCAAAAACAGCCTCAATAACTAAATCTGTATTGGGATTAATATTTTCTGTTCCAACTACTCCTTCAACCCTTGACTTAATTGAGTTAATTTGTTTATCAGAGAATATCCTTCTTTCCAATGCTTGATCGAGTAAATTTGCAATTATCTCTTGACCTCTTTTTACCCATTTTTCTTCTCTATCTACCATTTGAACATTAAATTCTTCTTGTGCAGATTTTTGTGCTATACCTGATCCCATGTTTCCTGATCCAATTATTGCTACTGTCTCTATTGCAGGCATGTTATGTCCAAGACAATCTTGCCCATATATTCAACGGATAAACAATCAGAAATTACAATATATTATGTTATACTCNANACTCCGTTACTGNTATGGACCGTCGTAATGTCGTGGCTGTGATGGCATTAGNGATGTTAGTTTTGTCATTTTCAACTCCCGTTATTGCTAAAGAAGATGGTAAATTTGGGTCATCAAACGGGTGTAGTTGCCANTCTTCATCGTCAACATCAACGACTCCAACACATAATTTTCCTTCATCATACACACCTTCCACTTCTTATTCCATCCAAATCGGACTTACAGGAGGAGTTTCAGGTACTAAAGGAGGATTTTCTCTCGAAGTTAGTCAAGGCACTTTTTCTACTGGAATAAGCATAGGGAGTGTNCAAATAAATGCAGCAGGAGATCAAGCAACNCATACGACACCTGATTATAGAACATGGGGGNTGTATTGGGAATCNCCTTCTTCTGGTTCTGGAAATGTTGTTTTCGAATTAGCAGTGTTATCTGCGAATGGAAATGGAGGTACTTCTGGCGATTCTTGGGGAACCATATCTCCCTTTACTTCTGTAGAAAATATTAGTCAAAATACTCCTCCGGAAGCATCTTTATTATCATTTAATGAATTAAATCCTACAAAATCAACTGGACTTTCAATTAACTATACCTTTTTTGATGCTGATGGGGACTTAGAACAAGATACAGAAATTAGATGGAANTTAAATAATTTATCTACTCCTTCTGTAGATAATCTAACATCGATACCCAGTGATCTAATTGTAAAAGGAGACTCGTGGGAAGCTTTGGTCACACCGAATGATGGTATAGACTTTGGAGATCAAGTTTCAGTAGGGCCTATTGAGATAGAAAATTCTGCTCCATCTATATTNGANATTGAAATAATTCCTGAAAATCCGAATGACGATGATAATTTATTCTTGAATTATGANTATTTTGATTTAGACGGNGATTTAGAACAAGACACAGAAATTAATTGGTACCTAGATGGAGTAAGACAAAATGAAATTAATAATATAGTGAATATTTCTAATTTAATGATTAGATATGGAGATACATGGCAAGTATCCATTACTCCAAATGATGGTGAAGATTTTGGTGAAACAATATGGAGTGATTTAATACAAATTGGCAGTTCTAATACTCCTCCTGAGATTGATGTGGAATTTTTTAACTCTAACTTTACTACCTCTCATAACCTTCAATTCAATATCATATATTTTGATGCTGATGACGATGAGTTACAAAATACTGAAATTAATTGGTATAGAAATACGTTTTATATGCCAAATTTCGATGATCTTAATTCAATTTCAAATAGTTCTACAGAGAAAAATGAAATTTGGAATTTTTCTGTCAGAGTTAGTGATGGTTTGGTATGGTCTGAATGGTTTCATTCAAACAATATAATTATTGAAAATACACCTCCTGTAGTAATCTCATCATCAACTTCTACTGAAAATTTCACTACAGCAGATAATATCTCCATATCTTGGAATCAATATGATGCAGATGGAGATTCTGAGTCTAATAGTAAAATAATATGGTTTGTTGATGGAATTTCAATATCAGATTATGATGATTTATTGACAATATCTTCATCTCTAACCGAACGTAATCAAATCTGGCAATATCAAATAATACCGAATGATGGTGAAGATTTCGGAGATATTTTTACAAGTCCTCCGATTACTATTGTTAATGCTGCTCCTCTGGAATCTACTATTTCTTTAAAAAATGGAAATGAAGGAATTATTGTCCCAATGGGGGAAAATATCATTGGAAATCAGAGCGATATTTTCTCTAATGAAAATTTAACATTAACAATTGGATATAGGGATATTGATAATGACCAAATTAGTATATCTATATCTTGGTCAAGAAATGGATTCCATGTACCTGAATTAGACAACAAAACACATGTACCTTCAGATATGTTAAGTCCTGAACAATCTTGGTCTGTTCTTGTAAAAACTTCTGATGTTTTTGGTTTATCTAGTGAGTCTTATGCATCAATAATTATTTCCAATATTCCTCCTATTGCATTGATGAATGATGTTTCAGATTCACTTGTACCCGGTTCGCTCACTTCTTTAGATGCCTCTTTATCTAGAGATATAGATGGCATCATCATTTCTTGGATATGGATAATAAATGATCAAGAAATATCAGGCCAAATTATCAATGTATTATTGGAACCTGGTCCACACCAAATTTATCTCACAGTTACTGATGATTTAGGGCAATCTTCCACTATTCAAACTAATATAAATATCAATGCAATAAATACAGTTGACAATTTAATTATAGATATTGATGGATTAAATGTCAATATCCAATGGTCTTGGGATGGCCCTTCAACAACGTTCAATATTTACAGATCAACTAGTCCTATTAATTCTGTAATTGGACTTACACCCCTTGACAAAAATCCTCAATGGGGAGAGCCAATACCCTCAAGAATGACTCCGATAGCATTTACAAACGATACATCATGGTCCGATAAAGTACCAATAGGGGCAGAAGTTTATTATGCAATAACTACTTATTCAGGTGGAGAAGAAGTAATTTGGGTTTCTTCAGGGGATAATGTGGCAAGTATTGATGCTTCCTCAGCAGTTGATATTAAACTNGATAANAATTCAGAAAATTCTTTTTTATCAATAATTTCTTCTTTTATACTGATGATTATGGGAATATCNAGTATCGTGCTTAATTTATTTTTAAGGAGGNATAGNCATTGAAATNTAAATTAACAATTATAGTGATTATTTTTGTNTTACTTTCTTCCACTACCTTCTCAGTAGCTAATCCCGGAGGGAATGGTGATAGTAATCGTGATTTTACATGTGGNGGCTCTTGTCATGGAGANCCTTCTCTTTCAGCANATTCTGANGGTTTATTGACTATAGAAGTTNAAAGAAATGTATATGCTAGTAATGCNGTAGCTGTACATGTTACTGCTAGTAATATGACACTATCAAACAACAGGATTGTTGGTATTTTCTTATTGAGCTCATTAAACGGTAACTCAGACCATCCCTCTGATTATGGTTGGAGCATCATTCAAGATCCTAATGGAGGAATAAATAATTATGTAGAAACCACGGTCTCTTCAAGTAATTCAGTAACATTGACTTGGATATTATTTGCTCCAGATGAAGGAGGTAATTACAATCTATATGCCCAAATGAATCATGGACATATCTCNAATTCTGATAATCTAGCATANACTGGAGTATCTGATCCATTAACTATTGATGTACAAACNGCACCTGNAAATCTNCCTGGTTTCTCAGAATCTTGGNTTGCACCAGAATACAGATNTCCAGGCGATTCAACAAATATTATTATAATGACAAAGAACACTGATTCNATCCAAGTTAAATGGAAATTAGAAGGAGAATGGTNCGAAAACATAGCAAATGTATCATTAATTGAAAAAGACACTTGGTNGGTTGACATCCCNCCCACTTTTGGNGANACAGTGATTCAATACAGTGTAANTACATCTAATGGTAACTTTTCAATAAAGCAACCATTACTAACAGTTGGGACTTCTNTAGTTGATTTTGAAGGCTCACTATTGGNNGCTAGACTACAGTCATTGGCCTATGCAACAATAATAATAGGATTTATAACAACATTACAATTATATTTTTCTAAACCTAATATCAAAACACATCAACAAAAATCTAATTTTTCTAAAATAAATGATGGTAATGAAAGGTTGATNAAGCATCCTGATCATCCTGGNTGGTTGTGGGACAATGTAGAAAATAAATGGGTCATCGATCCTGATAACCCNCCTAATGGTGGTGTTATTGATGGTTAGTGCTGCTACTTTTCATGCTGCTATTGTTGAAATAACAATAGGAAGCTTAACTTTAGCAGTTATTTGTAATATATTATGCCTCCAGTTNGCCTTCTCTATTCCTTATGATAGGTTGAAATTATCTGAAAATATGTTGCTTACCATGGACCGTGCAGGGTTTATGGGTGCATTATTGGGCTCAGTAATGATGCCACTTGCGATTTTCACAGGAACACTTTCCGTTTCCGGTAATCCAGCAGGNTCAGAATTGCTCTACAATAAATTTCTATACAGTGGATTAGCATTTGGTTTTTGGGCTTCATACTTAATCGGNCGGATAAGGATNGGCTCAGAAATATGGAAGAGTAAAAAGACCAATTTATTACAAGTTATTACGTCTATTTTGGCCTTTACTATGACAATCACAGTCGCTTCAATAGGTGGAAAAATTGTTAGGAATGAATCAATTCTCGATTTAATNCCATTTTGGCTACCAATAAATAAAACAGTCACATTGAGTCCATTAANTTCTATTCTATTGTTAATTATAGGTGCTTCTTCAATATTTATCATGTATAAATTAGATTACTCAATAGACAGTAAAAATTAGCTTAATATCTCTTTTATCCTTCTCGCGTGATTCTCTGGAGATAAATCAAGTTCGGCAATCCTCCTCCTTCCTTCCTTTGTCCATTTTTCTCTATTATTTTTGTTGCTAGCTTCTTCTAAAGCCATATGCCATCCTGTTAAATCATTCCTGTCAAGTAATTTGCCACTAACTCCATCTTTTATTGTATCTCTAAATCCGCCTTCATTTACAAAAATTGCCGGAGTGCCTACTGCAAATGCTTCTATCGGAGTTAAACCGAATGCTTCTCCGTATGCCATGCTAACAATAGCCCTAGAATTACGCATCAAGCTTACTAGTTCTGGAGAAGATAGTCTTGGAGAAATCCAGAGATCAACATCTAAATGATCAGCATATTCTTTCAGTTTTTTCAAATCTTTTTCTTCTCCGCCACCAACATGTACTACTCCTAATTTTGTCCCTGAAACCATTTTGATTGTTTCCCATGTACCTTTGACCCAACTAGCCTTTCCTATATTTACAATATATTCATTATTACCATTATATGGATTTTCTACATCATTAGAATCATCTTCTGGGAATTCTGAAGAATCAACACAAGGCCATAATACTCCTGTTTTTATGCCATATACATCTTTAGCCATACTGGATGAATAATTAGAATTACTACTNATTAAGGACTTATTCCTTAGATTAAATTTTTTAATTAGTTGTAAATCTCTTTTTCTAGCCCTTGAAAGTAATAATTTTGTTAGCCAAAGATTTCTTTTGGGAAACCCATCGATCCTTCGATGTAAAAAATCTTGATGTAATCCTCTATGTGGTTCGAGAAGATGCAGGTGACAAGAAATATTTTCAGGAATATGTCTGAAAATTCCTAGACTACCATCTCCGCTAATTATATGCATAAAATCTATATCATTTATTTCTTTAATCAACCCTTCACAGGTTGCCCATGCATTTGATGCAGATTTAATNCCAGTATCGANAATTGTTGAAAAAATATTTCTTGATAATGNCCAATTATTNTTAGGTGCAAATAATTTAATTTTTAATTTCTCACACAAATNTTCTAATTCTGGAACTTTATGTAAAGTTGCTATTTTTACAGAAAAAAACTTTGTTAATGAAGGAATAATTCGTAATAAATCTCTTTCAGCACCTCCCATAGCTGCAAAACTACCTTTTGCCACAATCAAACTTGGAAGAACNCCTTCTTCCAACTCCGAATAACTGCTCATCGTNTGTCACATAACCCGTTCTCATTTAAGGGCAACATGTTATGGCGATATCATGGTAAGGCGTGTTCTGTTGGCACGTGGTGCATCTTTGCCAACAAATAANGGNCTTGGAAGAGCGCACCATTCTATAGAATCAATACTNAATAATGCTCTTGTTCCAAACTGGACTAAAGCATCTGTAGTTGAGCATGAAATTACATCAAACCTCTTTCTAAGATTATTCAATAGATGGATAAAACATCCTAAAAAAGTCACTTTTGAAACATCTAAAGAGGGAATTGATTTATTACATATTACTGATCAAGAGCAAGCNCATTTAGTACCNTATAATTCANCAATTCCAGTTGCAGTGACAATTCATGATTTNTTNCACATTAGGCCTAGAACAATAGAGGCTGGGGATGTGTATATTTCGGTAGGTGAAAATAAACCAAATGNAATTCGAAAAAGANATTTNATAAAATTGAAGGAAGGTTTACTCAGAGCAGATATTTTAATTTGTATTTCCGAAGAAACTAAATTAGAAGCTGAAAAAATGTTCCCTTCAAAAAAGACTTTTTTAGTAAGAAATGATGTAGATGTTGATTATTGGAATCCTTATAAAAATCCTATTTCAAGAGATATTATATCTGATTTTGATTTTGAATCGAAATGTTTAGTTATTACAGTAGGNACTAATGCACCTCGAAAAAGACTCGACTTTATCAATAAGGTTTTTTTAAATCTGCCTAAAAATATACGAGAAGACATCAATTTAGTCAACATAGGTAGTGAAATTAAGGTTTCAGAAAAACAACTTATTTCTTTTTTCCAGCATGCTGAAGTATTATTATTCCCGAGNATTTCAGAAGGTTTNGGNTATCCTCCTGCTGAAGCAATGGCTGCAGGATGTCCTGTGATAGCTGCAGATTTACCTGCACATAACGAAATTATTCCTCAAAATTGCTTAGTTGATCCTGTAAACATAGATCAATGGGTCTCAAGGATTACCAAAATTCATGACGATTGGCTTAGATCAGGAAAGGCAGATAGAATACCAGATGATGAACTAATTAAGCATGTAAATGATTTGTTGAGTCCTAAGAAACATGGTTTAGAATTATCTAAGGCATATGATAAAGCAATTAACTCATTCAAGAAGTAATTCATTGCTTATAATTACAAAATAAATATTAACTTTTATCAGCAATACTTACTGATATAAATACATAAAGACTATCCGAAGTTTAACCATGCTTCGCGTTACTTCTCTTAAGAAAGGCTTTGGTTCGGGAAGAAGTAGACTCGAAGTTCTCAAAGGTATAAATTTGGAGATTACTTCTGGAGAATTGGTTGCATTAATGGGGCCTTCTGGTTGTGGGAAATCCACACTTCTGAATATAATTGGAGGGATTCTAGATGCTGATTCGGGCAGTATATCTTTACAAGAATTCGAATATGGTACAAAACCACCAAACAAAGTAGTTGACGTACGCAGAAATGGTGTAGGATGGATATTTCAGGATTTCCATCTTGTAGATAGATTATCTGCACTGGACAATGTAATTTTTTCTTTAGAATTAGCTGGCATCCCTTCTCCAGAGGCTTCTATGAGAGCGAGAGAGGCGTTGATACGAGTTAATCTTAGTGATAGAATGGATTTTATCCCTGATCAATTATCTGGTGGTCAACAACAAAGAGTAGCCATAGCCCGAGCTATTGCAGGTAACCGACCTTTGTTGTTAGCAGATGAACCAACTGGTAATTTAGATGTCAAGAGCGGTGAAGAAATAATTGATTTATTCAAAGAGTTAGCAAAAGATGGAGTATCAATATTGATGGTAACTCATGATCCTATTTTAGCATCAAAGGCAGATAGAATGTTATTACTAAAAGATGGTATAACGGCTGCATCTGATATTCGTTCAGCATGGGGGGATGATAATGTGGGTGAGGACGAATGAATCCCTCTGATGGTAACGATTTGATGGATAAAATCGCAATGAGAGAGGGAGAGCAAGGAGACAATAATCCTATTTCTCAATCTGAAAATCANTCTGAAAATAAAATTTCAGGAAANACAAATTTTCTTGATTATTTAAAATCACTACCAATTACTAGTAGGATTATTTCTTTGCCTGATAATATTATAATGGCATCTAAGAGTTCTTGGAGAGGTCGTGAAAGAGTATTNGCTGCTTTTGCTGGAGTTTTTTTAGCATCATTAGTAATTACTACAGTATTAGCATACTCTGTAGGATTGTCAACTGCATTCCTTCAAGGAGCTTTGGAGAATGATGTTTTTGATGCTCAGATAGCATTTGATGAAGATCCAGGAAAAGATTTCAGGACNAATGACTCTGTAGTTTGGGAATCAATGTGTGNTGAACTAATCGCAATTGAAGGAATATCNGATTGTGGAATTGTCTATGGAAGACAGGGAATTAGGTCAAGTAGTATTTTTGATGATAGTAATCTCAAAGCTCAACCACTAGTAGTTGAATCTGTTACAGCNTCTATCGGAGATTGGAAAAATGTAAGTTGGGCCTATCCAGAGGCAACAGAACAAGGTCCGCCAATAAATGATAATAGGCCAATTAGATTCTATGGAGATGGCGTTTGGGATGGAGAGTTGGGAGAACGTCATGCTAGAGATATTCTCTATGGGACATGGCCTTCTAACCATCTTGATGCGGAAAATAATAGAAGTATAATTCTCCCTTCTCAAATTGCTAGTAGAGCAGGAGTTTCAATAAATGATACTATTGATTCATTGACATTCACCTTCGTCACCGATGCTGCTGGAGGNTCAAGTTTAGAGGATATTTCTGAAAGTTGTTTAGGNGAACTTGAAGTAAATTTTGACTCAGGTTTTCAATTNTGCAGAGAAAATATTACNGTTAATAATTTAAAAGTTTCAGCAATATATCAAGANGGACAATTTGGAAATCCAACATTATTATTCAATCCAGTAATGGTATCAGATTCAGTACTTAATGATTCTCAAAAATTAATCTTAATGGATAATGACCATGGATATCTAGGTGTTTCAGTTGATAGAAATTTATTACCTTCTTCTTCAACATCAGCCGCCACTTCTTGGCTCAATGACTTAGAAGAAACTGTAGAAGAAAAAGAATATGCCGATTCTTCAATTAAAGTACGTTATAATGATGTAATTTCTGGGACAATAGTATTCCTAAACATATTTTTAGGTATTATTCAAGTATTTGATTACATTCTAATGATACCAATTATAATTTTATCTTTTTCCGTTCTTATCTATGGCCTCGTATTATCATTAGAACAGAGAAAAAGAGAAATATCGATACAACGCGTAATTGGAGGTACTGAAAGTAATTTAACAGGAATGATTTTATTGGAACTTACAGTTTTAGGATTCATAGGTTGGTTTACTGGTTACGTCTTAGCGTTGTTGTCNGTTCCATTAGTACTGGATGCAGTAGGTTTCATGTCATTCCGATCATCTGGAACAGAGATAAATCCAACACTATCATTTGCTGCTACTTCTTTTGTTATTTTAATTAATGTAGGTTTAACTTTGCTTTTTGGAAGAACTAGGGTTAAAGATTTCTTAAGTATTGAAATAGACGAAGGCGTAAGAAAGGTTGCAAGATTTAAGAAATCTAGATTCTGGTTACATGTTGGAATCTTTGTAATTGGCGGCTTAGCCTTCTTAGAAAGTTGGATACAAAGTAATGGAGGATGGGGNCCATTCGACTCGAGAGGAATATTTTCAAATTTTATTGTTAATGCTTTATTATTATTATTNGGTCCTTTTATGCTATGGATAGGTGGTGCACTTGTACTTGGTCGCTTAGGAGCTGCCGGTCCGAGAATTTTCACGCTAATTCTGGGNTGGTCTCCTTTGGTAGCAGATATTCGACGAGGCCTCAAAGGATCTGGATCTAGTGAGTCAGTAAACAGACTAGCTGTAATAATGCTACTCACATTATCAATAGTAACTTTAGCTGCAGTACAAGGATATACAGGTACACTTGTTGACGAACGTACAACTTCAGCTGAGAATGGGGCAGACCTCCAAGTACAATTTAGTTCACCAATGAGTGAAACACAAGCAAGAAATGAAATTCTACTAGCAATTCAAAGAGTTGACAATTCTAATATTAAAGATATAGGTTCAATGACTTCGGTTGGAGATATATTTACTAGTCCTATGGGCGAAGACTCAAGATTAAGGACATGGATAGTTTTTGATGGCCATGAAGAAACTCTTCTTTGGGATACTCAAACAATTCCAACTGATGTAAGTGACGCCTCTTTATTGTGGAAGAATAATTGGTTTACGGCTGGTTCGGACGCCCGTAGTCAACTCGGACTTTCTTCATCTGATATTGATAATTTTATTACTATTGAATACACTGATTATGATTTCTCATTTGGTCCAGATGGATTAAATATATCCACAACCGTTACAGATACCAATATTCAATACATGGGCGGTCATAGGTGGATTCCGGGATTAGAACCAACTCAATCTTCACAAGTTATCGTAATAGGAGAATCAACTTACAAGGCATTGGTAGGAAATCAGACAGCAAATTCCTATACTTCAAACAAATGGTTCTTTGAACTATGTAATCAAAAAGATAGAGGTTGTGCAGATGCATTACGTGAGTTAAGTACTGAGGTATCAAACGTTATTGGAGTTTCATCCTCTACGGATTGGCCAACGGTTCATGAGGATAATGAGAGAAAGGGAGGTTTAATTTTCGGAACACCGGGATTGCTAAGTTTACAATTCGTTGTTGCTTCACTCGCTTCAGTAGCATCAGCCTTTGTTTTCTTATCATTAGTTTTGACTCAGAGAAAGCGTGAACTTGCTATACTTCAGGCAATAGGGGCAAGTCCTAATCAAATAATTCGCCTAGTTTTGTTTGAAATTATGGCTATTCTCTTAGTAAGTATGGGTTTAGGAGTTATTCTAGGTTTGGCAATTGCTGAAGCTTTCAATGGCTTCTTTGGAATATTTGGTTTTATATTTCAAATATTTTTAGGCGAATCAGCACCCATAGATAGGGAATTGATATGGCCATGGTTTGACTTGGTATTAGTGAATAGTTCTGTTTTATTTGCAGTAGTTCTAGCATTATTGTTTACAACCCGTAAAGCGTTAAAATCAGATTTGGCAATTGTTCTCAAGGGGGAATAAATATGAAAATAAAAAATAATATCATTCTCGAGGCAAATGGTCTTTTTCACATCTATGAGTCAAAGGCAGAAGACGGTAATGTAGTGGCACTTAGGGGGATTCATGTAGCCATAGTTGAAGGTGAGGCAGTTGCAGTAGTTGGCCCTTCTGGATCTGGAAAATCAACTTTATTGAAATCTCTTGGAGGACTTATGAAACCTTCAGCAGGTAATGTTTCATTAGCAGGTAAAAGAATGATTAGACTTACAGGTAAAGAACTTGTTGAACTACGTCAAAAAACTATTTCATTTATATTCCAAGATTCAAATTTGTTACCACATATGAACGCTTTAGATAATGTTGCTCAACCATTAAGACACCAAGGAATAACTCCTCGAGTTGCTAGAGCAAAAGCACAGAAATTATTGGATAGACTAGGAGTAGGCGAGCGATCTAGAGGACTGCCTGAGCAACTTTCAGGAGGAGAACAACAAAGAGTTGCAATTGCAAGAGCATTGATTACAGATCCTAAATTGATTCTTGCCGATGAGCCAACAGGCGCACTAGATCCGATAACTAGTAGAGAAGTTTTAAAATTATTTTCAGACCTTAACAAGGACTTCGGTGTCGCATTTTTATTGGTTACGCACAATAGAGAAGTAGCATCATTCTGCGATCGTTCTTTGGAGTTAAGAGAAGGAAGATTCATCGCTCAACATGGTAACGATGTAGATATTTCGGATCTTTCAGAGAGTAGGGAGTTAATTATTGATGATACTGGAACTGTCACCCTACCTCCTGATGTTTTACTAAAACTTGGAGGCCCTGGACGCTTTGAGATCCCTGTTAATGAAAAAGATAAGATTCATTTAGAACGCATTGAAAATGAAAAAATTGAGATAAATATAAATAAAAAATTTATCCTTTCTCCAATTTGTCCTGCTTGTTTCCATAAATATTCTGAATCAACAACACAATTATGTCCTGAATGTGGATCTAGTAGGCCAATGGTTGAAAGCAACAATTAAAGAATCACATACTTCATCAATTTAACATGCTACCCTCTTTCAATGTCCTAGGGGGTGAATTATTACAGTGCTCTATGGATCCCTTGACTGGATGGTTTAGAGATGGGTGTTGTAATACTGATAGGAATGATAGATCATTACACACGGTTTGTTGCATCGTTACAGAAGATTTTCTGAAATTTGCCCTTTCAAAGGGTAATAACTTAATCACACCAGCTCCTCAATTTAATTTCCCAGGACTAAAAGATGGAGATCGCTGGTGTGTTTGTGCTCAGACTTGGCAAGACGCATACGATACAGGGCATGCTTGTCCTGTAGTACTTGAGGCCACACATGAGGAAACTTTACAGATTATTTCTTTAGAGAATTTAAAAGAATTTAAATNTTAATANNATTAGAAACAATCTCTNACTTCTCCACTATTCGTTCCATCAGGGCACACCGTGTAATACCATTTTGCTCCACTAAAATCTGTACCATCTACTATTGCACCCGTTAAATCTGAAAATTGTAAATCAACGCCTTTCAGACTAGCATCGGTCAGATCTGTAAAATTTAAATCTGCATAAGTCATATTTGAACCATCAAAAATAACTCCTCNAAAATCAGCATTTGATGCCNTTATTAGATGAAGATTACTGCTTTTGAAAATACTATCTCTAAAATTACTTTCCCTCATATCTGCATTCTCTAGATTAGCAGATTCAAAGTCAGACTCAAATGCTATAGTATTTGATAAATTTGCAGATATTAAAGAACTATAAAAGAAATTAGAATACTTCATCTCTGAAAATGCTATATTTGCAGAAAAAAAGTTTGCCCCCAAGAAAAAACCTTCATTCATATTTGCTTCAGATAAGTCAGCATAAGTAAAATCAACTATGCCAAAATCAGATCCTGATAAGTCAGATCCCGATGCATTTGCATTAGTCCAATTTGTTCCATCAAAATTAGTATTTGCTAAATTTAAACCACGCAGATCCAGATATCTAAAATCACCAGTTTCTAATGCTTCGAGAACTGCAGGATCTACTTTATCAGGAGGCGCAGTACATCCTGATAAAATTGATATAGCTACGACAATAGTCATCACTGACCTGCCTAATTCCATATTTCTTCGTCCTGCCATCTGTGCATTAAATATGTTCATAGAAAGAATATTAATGAGGACATACTACCTAAATCATGAATTATGTCACTCATCTAGAATGTGCCTTTACTGGAGAGATTGCTGAAAAGGGAATCCCACATACNTTATCTTCAAACGGCAAACCTTTGTTGGTTAAATACGACTTGGAAAAAATCAAAAAAGAGATTAANAGNGANGATATAGANANTTCTTCTGAGCCAGGNTTTTGGAGATATTCGCCATTANTGCCAGTATCTAATCCTGAAAATCAAGTTTCNTTGGGTGAAGTTATAACTCCTTTAATTACCTTAAAAAGTAGTNTAGATCANCTGAAAGTACCCTATGGAAATGTAGTTTTNAAAGATGAATCACGTCTACCTACAGGGTCATTCAAGGCTAGAGGATTAGGTATGGCAGTTTCAATGGCAAAAGAATTTGGTTTCCAACATCTCGCTATACCTACTAATGGGAATGCAGGTTCAGCTTTAGCAGCATATGCTGCAAGGGCTGGTCTAAAATCCACAGTTTTGTGTCCAGATAACACACCTGTAATCAATACTTCAGAGACTTTAGCACAAGGTGCTGATACGTTTTTAGTTAATGGATTAATAGGAGATTGTGGTAAAATAATTAATGAAGGGAAGGAAGAAATTGGGTGGTTTGCCGTTTCAACTCTCAAAGAACCATACCGTATTGAAGGTAAAAAAACNATGGGGCTTGAATTAGCCGAACAATTAGGATGGGATTTACCCGATGTAATATTCTACCCTACTGGNGGAGGAACAGGTTTAATTGGAATGTGGAAAGCATTCCATGAATTACTTGAATTAGGATGGATAGATTGTAAATTACCAAGAATGGTTGCAGTCCAATCTACNGGTTGTGCNCCAATCGTAAAAGNNTGGGATGAGGGTAAGAGNCATGCAGACTTTTGGGAAAATGCAGAAACATTGGCAAGTGGGATTCGAGTTTCATCTGCCATTGGNGATTTTCTNATTCTNGANGCAATTAAAGAATCGGGCGGTTTTGCAATTGCAGTTACTGATGAGCACATCACTAAAGTTTGTGATGACATAGGACAAAAAGATGGTTTTTTACTTTCTCCAGAAGGGGCTGCAACTTTTGCAGCATATGAAATAGCTATTGAGAAAGGNTTAGTTGATAAAAATGACAAAACAATCCTTTTCAACACCGCAACTGGATTAAAATATCCTTTACCAGAAGTAACAAAAAAATTGATCAAAGAAGAAGCATTTGATGCATCTAAATTTAGATAATATCCCTTTAACAGATTTTTCTCNTATGTTCGGATATTGCATATTATCGTTCTATTTCTATGAAGACTTTCATAACTAATTGATTACCGCATTAGAACGGTGTGGATTACTACACTAACTGAGGCTAAGTAAATGGAATATAAAAAAAATCAAATTTCGACTATCTTAATAATAATAATGATGTTATTTTCTGCGGGTTGTTTAGGCAATGATTCTGATGAAAAAGATGTAGAAGACTTTCAAGATGATGTCATAATAATNGGATGCATGGATTCTTCAGCAATTAATTATGATGCTAATGCTACTAATTCCGATCCTGATAGTTGTGAATTTTCAGAGGACAACTCAATTAATTTACTCTCAATACCTCATACAGATGGTTGCGATAATACTAATCCAATACACTGTATGTTACCCTTCCCTTCTGATGCATTTTTAGTTGAAGATAATTCTACAGTAACAGGGAAAAGAATTTCATATTCTGCTAACACAATTCCTCGTTCTGGAACTGTTGGACAAATTCATATTCCAATAATCAATCAATTCGATGGAGCTAGCCCTAACACTCAGATAATGACTGCTTTTGATTCAGAACCTGATGTATCTGAGATGGCAGGTCAATATAATATCGAAAAGAGTCTAGAAGTAGGACATTCATCAATGATTATCAATCAAGACACAGGTGAAATAGTTCCTCATTGGACTGAACTAGATGTTAGATCAGATGATAGTGAACCAACAATAATTCATCTAAGAACGATCNAGGCACTGGATCATGATACTTCCTATGTAGTTCTATTTAGTAATCTTCAAGATTTAGATGGTAATCCAATCGATGCACCGGTTGGTTTTGCGGCTCTAAGAGATAATGTAATCACCAATTCTCCTGATATCGAAGAAAGAAGATCTGATTTTAATTTATTATTTACATGGATTACAGAAAATACTGACAGATCACGCAATTCTTTACAAACTGCATGGGTTTTCAATACTGCATCTACAGAATCAATCATAGGACCATTACTTTCTATGAGAAATGATGCCTTAGATAGAATAGGCGAGAATGGAATAAATTGTACAGTAGAGACAAGTGAAGAAGTTATGGATGAGAGTGGAAATAGAAGTCATTGGATGATTACAGGAACTTATACAGCCCCTCAATATACTGAATCCTTTTATCCTCCTACTTTAATTAGAAGAACCTCAGATACGGACCGAACTCCTGTTTTTGTTGAAAATAGAGAGATACCATTTTGGCTATTAATTCCTCAAACTGCCATTTCCAAGCCTGCAGATTTGACAATATGGGGTCATGGCTTCCTTGGAACTGGTGANACTTCCGGATTATATGGTTGGGCTAATGAAAATAATGCAGCCATGTTGGGTACCAGCTTCTATGGCTGGTCAAGTGATGATACGATAAGTATAGAATATGCNGTATTAAATATGGAAAACTTCCAACATCAAGCAGAAAGACTAGAACAATCAATGATAAATCAAGTTGTTATGATAAAGTCATTTATGGGCATTTGTTCTGATTTACCTGAATTATATCACAATGGCACTTCTTTAGTTGATGTTTCTGATCCAGTATATACTGGCTACTCTAATGGTGCTATTAGAGGGCCATCAATAATTGGACTTTCTCCAGATCTTAAGCGTGGAGTTTTGTGGGCCGGNGGGTCTTCTTTTTCACATATCATAGAAAGATGTACTCAATATGACCGCTTCCACTTCATATTTGCTAGTGATTATGGATATGCCAGCCAACTTGATAGAGCAGTTGCAATATCTATAATGCAATCTCTTTGGGATTCAGTAGAAGCAGATACTTTCCTCTCTCTCAGAGAAGAAGGATATCTCGATCAGGTTGAACCATACGAATTGATGACATTATTTTCTATTGCCGATTTACAAATATCAAATATTTCATCATCTAGAATGATGAGAACAGCCAATATACCTATTTTAAATTCTTCAACTATAACNCCATATGGAATTGATATAGTTAATGAGACNCACCAAGGTTCTGTAGGAGTATTCTTTGATGGAGGATATATTCATGCGCCNGATGGTAATGAATATGGTGTAGAACCACATCCAGCACATAATGCAATTGGAGGATTAAAAATTGCTCGTGATATGGCTTTTTCATTCCTTCAGATGAATGATATTTTGGATACTTGTAATGGGAATTGTACATTTTCACCTGATAACTTAAGTTGGAATTAGGAAAATATAGATTAAGAAAATTTCATTATGAATTTTTAAATTCTTGATTCTCCNTTTTTCTCTTTTCTTTGAGAAATTTTACNAATGATTCTATATTTTCAAATTCTATTGTCACCATACTAATACTATCACAATCCTGACAAATGAATCTTTTACCAGTCTCATAGCCCATGTAAGGCGCTATTCGAGGACTAAAGCAATTAGAGCAAACTTCAATTATTTCGTNNTCNTTACCNCTATCATCNAAATTCATATATATATTCNNAGTGTTTCGNCTATTTAATNAATTGTTNTAATAATAAAATAATTTACAAATACGTAGACAAGTCTAAAACAAACNTAGTAAAAGATAGTTTATGCAAGAATATCCCGATAAAACTATTTTGAATTCAGAAATGGATACTTCACTATATGGTTTCTATGCTTCCTTGGCAGCTGGAGGTTTTTTATTGGCATATGCTATTTATTACGTGACTGTAGTAAATGTATCTAGNGATTATGCATACCTAACTTTGGGAATTGTTACAGGAATGATAGCTTTNTCATGTGCTATTCTTCATGAATGGTTTAGAAAAACTAAGGGNAAAGAGAGAGATGAAAATGCTATAGAGGAATATTCTTCTGCTACCGCAGTTTTAATGGGATCACTTTCTGCAATCTGGCTTTCAAGATTTTTAGTTTTTTATATGGGCCGGGAGAATAACTGGATTGTAGTCCAGGACGATCCAATATGGATGCCAGTTTGGCTTGCTTTGCTTCAGACTGTGTCTTTAATTTTAGTAATGGAATTCAGCATTGCAATGATTATTAGACATTCATTAGGTACGCTTCCAAGAACTGTCGTTATATTGGCACCAGTAAGCCTAGCATTTAGTGCAACTTCAATTTGGTTTGATTATTCTAATGATAATCTCGATATCTTCCTCACTCTTTCTTTCATTTTGTTAATGGCAAGTTCGATTGTTGCATCTCTTCGCCTCAATCGTTCAATATTATACCTATTATCATGTGGATTAGCAGTAATTTTACCATTGTTGTTAGGTCTTAACGACATCGGACACATGAGTTTATTAGTACCATTTGTAATAATCATAGGAATTACTGCTACAGATAGAAGCTTATCACAACAAATGATAGAAAGAGGGTCGGGAGTCGTAGTAGCTGGTATATTATTCGCACAAATTATTGCTGCTAGTAATGAAACTCCTTATGTTTTTACAGGATTAATAGATAGTCCAGAACCATTTGGCTTAGCATTCTGGTTATGGATGTCATTATTGATTGGTTGGTTTGCGCCCACGGCAATGCTTCGAACTCCTGCGATGCCAATAGCATTACCTTTGTCTCTCATCCTTTTATCTTCTGAGGCAGCATTAATTGGATGGTTTGTAGGAATAATTGCCTTTATCTATTTAGAAACTAGAGAACAAGCAAGAGATTGGGTTGTAAGATCAACTTACGCTGCTACAGTTGCTGCTTGGTGGATTACTAGTGTAATTGGTATAGAAAATGAAATGGATTTTTTTAGTGTTGGCAATTATGCACTAGACTCAACTACTGGTTCTAGTTTCATTCTTTTTCCAATAATTCTTGCATTGGGATTCTGGGGGCAAAGCCGAGGAAGATTCAGTAGATATGTTCCTTCTTTGGTGATACTCGTAGCTTCAATGAATACCCTTTTAATTGCCGAATCAAATACAATATTTTTGTTAATAATATTTATTTCTGCCACGATTCAATTTTATCTATTTAGTGAATCAAAGGATGAAAAATTCCAATCTTTACTAGACAAAAATATTTATGCAATTTTCCTACTTTTACCAATAATTTTCATATCCTTACAAACACCTAGTAATTTCGAGATTTACAATATACGGCCCTTTTCACTCGTTGTTGCTGTAATCATATTTTCAATAATTAATATCTATAGAAAACCATCAGAAAATTTAGTTTTAACGCCAGAATTTGCCTCTATAATGATATTATTATTCATTTTTATCGGAGAAAGTATTTCAATAAATACTAATAATTCTGACATGATTATATTATTTGTATTGGCAGGTGTCGCATTATCTTCTACTTTACTCGCGTTCGAAGCGGGCGCATTGAGAACGTCTACTCCACTTGAAAGATTATTTGGAATCGCATATTTGCTCCCTATTGCTGCCTTATCATCAATCATTATGCTATTAGAAGATGCAAGTATTCTTAATCTAGTTTTACACGACTTATTGATATTATCAGCACCATTGATCGTTAATTTGAGACTTAAGAAAATACATGACCTTTCTCAAGAGGCTAGAAATTTTGGTACACTTACCTTACTCGCCCTTTTATTTATTGGTTTAACTGATATTTCTGGAGGATTGCTTGCTATACCAATCTTCTCTCTTGCAATCTATAGGGCAACTAAACATGTTTCTACTCCAATTCTCCTTTTGTCGCCATTTTTTGCATTCATATATTCAACTATATTTGGAAATACGTATTCTGATAATTCAATACTTTGGTCTATTTTAGGAAGTATACCATATCTAGGCGAATTTTCGGATTTATTAATTTTCGACACTCCTCGTTGGGTTTCTTTACTATTATTATCAATCCCTTTGATGGTTTTATTCAATATTTCTGAGGAAAAACAACGATCAGCAGGATCAAGATATGGTCCAGAGCAATTTTTTGGCCCTTTAATTGCTACATTACTGGGTCTTTCCTTTTTACTCCCTGATGAGAAATTAGCTCCAATATTTATAGTATCTTTACTCACTTATGGTTCATGGAAGTATGGATTATTACATTGGTTTTGGATAACGCCTATTGCCACTTATTGGGCAATTCAAAATCTGATAGAATTGATAGATTCACCTGTTCTTTATCCAGTAGATTCTGCAACTTTTATAGCAGGTATTGTTGGTTTAACACAGTATTTATTAATAAAAAATGGGATGTTATATACCAATGCAAAAGAGTCTTTTTCTTTTGATGAGTTGAGATACTTAGCTCCAACATCAAGAATAATGGCTTATTGTTTCTTATTGATGTCTGAAGGCATTAGTGATTTCCTACCATTCTTGACAAGTTTGCTAATTACCTTTGATACTTATAAGAATAACCGACCTTGGCTATTCCATTGTTCTATTTTACTTCAAACATTTACACTGACTCTTGCATTAAATGAGGTAGATTTCGGCTATATTTCACTGTTACCGGTTACATATGGATTGTACATGATATACTGTTCATGGGCCGAATATAATCCATTTCCAGAAACTAAATTTGGAGAAAATGATATGAAAGAAGAAAACGTAGAATTCCTCTACAACTTTGACTACCAATATAATCTAGGGTTAATTGGTTCTTTATTGACAATTTTATTTATTATTCCATTTTCAGATATAATTCAAGATTATTTATTTGAAGTAGTGTTAATTTTAATATCTGCCCACCATATGATTTTAGGATTTAAGAGAGATCAAGGTTGGAGGAGAATATTTGGATTAATTGGTCTACCTTCAGGAATAATATCNTTNGGTGNTNAATTTGAAGGANTANTTTTAGTTTTNGCATTATTCTTNGCGGCATTAACNNTAATNGGNCAAGCTGTATTNTANTCCTCNAGNGGAGGNTTAGGAATAGGCANTACNATAGAGGGAGAAGNNCCNATATTGTCNAAAGTNGGNNTNCCNTCTAAAATTGATAATAATGCCTCCATTGATNCTCCATNAGANACACATTCTANNANNTCAGTTAATGANNACTCNAATACANTAAAACAGGAAGTAAAGCAANNANTAGAANAGNNNAANCAANCAGANNTNNTNNCTGATNNATTNTTTTATTCTGATNAATCNAATTTTAATATAAAACTAGACANGATATTAATTGAAAAGATGGAAAGTAATATNGAAGATGCNTACAAGTCATTCGANCCTTCTTTGTGGTCTCCAATTTTGAGAATAAATTCNAACGGTCAGTTATTACTAGAATGGNAAAGAATTTAAAGAAAATANTTTTTATTNTACACTTATTTGTATAATNGAAANTAAACGACCATTTATATCTAAACTTTTATTNTGTTATTATTGAGTGGTGTNATGACAGATACNGATANACTNTGGATGAGGCTTGAAAAACAAATCAAATCTGATTTTTTCATNNCCAAAAGTGAGTAATTTTATNGTTAAAAATTTCTAATTCATTAATGGATAGTATAATCTCCTATTGGCTATTCGGCAGTAATATGAAGTACGTAGCTTCAATTATTGGGATAATGATGCTTTCCCTTCCTCTTTCAGGATGTCTTCAATCTTCCAATAATTCTTTTTTTGCCGAAGAACCTTCAAGAATAGAAGGTGAATTTGTTACAGATTCTAAGGGTATGCCTGTTGATTTTACACTCTATGAAAGCATCCTTGAAATGCCATTTGATTTCGTCTTTAGCAATGTAGGCGAAGATGGTCCAGAACCTAGTATCGGCATCACTTCTAGTGGATGCATCTTTTTTATTGCAATGGAGTTGCCCATGAGGTCTTGTGATCATGGACTTTCTTGGGAAAACACTCGAGATTTTACACAGGCTCCATTTACTAGTGATCCATATGGTTGGGTAGATCCAGTTACTGATCGAGTTTTCA
>NHGE01000041.1 GCA_002172375.1 Euryarchaeota archaeon TMED129
AGTCTTGCAGTATCATCACTATATTCTGGTGTAGAAAAGGTGTAGAGCCAATTTTCTCCAACTTCCCATGTAGGGGCATTTATGATATTGCTAGCATTTGATGATTTATCATCATTAAGGGCCGTACATCCTGAAAGTATCGTACCCAAAAATAAACTAGTTATTATGAGTGAAAATAAATTATTCATGTCTATTGCACACTGCCTACAGTCAAGAGTGTAACGGTATTTGGTTTAATCATAAATTGTTTAAAAATTCAATCAATAAACCTTCTGCATTCAATTGTCCTGTTCCAGCAAGTACTACTGCAACTATTGACATTAATTTAATCAATATATTAAGAGATGGGCCTGAAGTATCTTTGAATGGATCTCCTATAGTGTCTCCAATTACGGCAGCATCATGAGCAGCATCTCCTTTAGACGCACCTGGGATATGGCTCTGCTCAATGGCTTTCTTGGCATTATCCCAAGCACCTCCAGCGTTAGCCATGAATAATGCCATTAGTACTCCTGTAACGAGAGATCCTGCTAGAAGCCCTCCAAGGGCATCCCAACCTAGAGCAAATCCAACTATTACTGGCGCAGAAACAGCTACAACGCCCGGACCAACCATTTCTCTAAGAGCCGCTTGCGTAGATATATCTACACATTTTTTCGAATCAGGTTTTACTCCTTCGACACCATCCAATAGTCCAGGAATTTCTTTGAATTGCCTCCTTATTTCAATTACCATATCTCCTGCTGCTTTGCCCACTGAAGTCATTGTCATTGCTGCAACTACGAATGGCAAACCNCCTCCAANTAAGAGCCCGATTACAACCATTGGATTAGTAAGATTTAATTCCAAATNGCCATCTATAGCTGCAGTATATGCAGCAAATAAAGCAAGTGCGGTTAATGCTGCTGAACCTATTGCAAATCCTTTACCAACTGCAGCAGTAGTATTTCCTATTGAGTCNAATTCATCAGTAATTGCCCTTACATCATCTCCTAAACCACTCATCTCAGCAATTCCTCCAGCATTATCTGCTACAGGACCATATGCATCCACAGTCATTGTTACTCCAACTGTCGCTAACATCCCCATTGCAGCCATAGCAATCCCATATAGTCCCATTTCTCCGCCACCATTAAACTCATTAGCACCTAGAATTCCAATTGAAATCAAAATAATAGGCAAAAATGTTGACATCATTCCTACTGAGAGGCCTGCAATAGCGTTGGTTGCAGGACCAGTTTTTGACATTTCTCCAATATGAGGAATCGCTCTTGTTTTGATTCCAAATACGGGTTCAATACCAGTATAATATTCTGTTACTAGTCCAATCATTATTCCTACAATGCTTCCAAGTACTACTGAATGCATCACTCCTAAATCTACATCCATTAAATCTTGAGTGATAGATAGATAGCCACCAATCCAAAATAAGGCAGCAGCTATGAATGTTGTATTTCTTAATGCAGCTGCTGGATCAGAACCATTTTTCAGAAACGTCATTGAGAAAACACCGATAATGGATGCTAAGTAACCTATTAGGCCAAGCATAATTGGCATTATNACATAATCAACTGACATATCAGCAGAATTACTTGCAATAATCATTGCAGCAATAATTGAACCAACAAACGATTCAAAGATATCCGCACCCATTCCTGCAACATCTCCAACATTATCTCCAACATTATCTGCTATAACTCCTGGATTTCTTGGATCATCTTCAGGGATTCCAGCTTCTACTTTGCCTACTAAATCAGCACCAACATCTGCTGCTTTTGTATAAATTCCACCTCCAACACGAGCAAATAGGGCTATTGATGATGCACCCATTCCGAATCCAGCAGCAGCCGATAGATTATCTGTGTCAGGATTAGCTGCATCTAACCAAAATGCAACTANTGAAATACCTAGTAAACCCAAACCTCCTACTGAGAGGCCCATAACTGCGCCGCCATTATAAGAAACAGACAATGCACCAGCCTGACCTTCATTCTTAGCAGCCATAGCAGTTCTACCATTAGCAGATGTTGCTGCCCTCATACCTGAAAACCCAGCCATAACTGATGCAAGAGCTCCAGCGAAAAAGGCGATTGCTGTTTCAAAATCATTCAAAATTGAAAGAATAATTCCAACAATTATTACAAAAACAAACAATACTCTATATTCAGCCTTTAAAAAAGCCATTGCTCCATCTTGAATTTCTTGAGTGATATCTCCTACTGTCTTATTATCAATTTTTACGTCATTTACTTTTTTATATAATGCATATGCAATTAGCAAACCTAAAATCCCTGCTGCTGCTGCAAATAATGGTATATTGTCATTCATGGTGTCCACCTTCTGACCCGCGGACAAAAGAGTTACTTATAATCAAAATCCTGATATCAAGGAGGTTAATTGTCTATTAAGGAGTATTTTCTAGTACGATACGTGCAAATGAGGAAAGAATACTTGCTCCATCATGTTCTCCTTTGAATGATACGAACTCTTCCTCTGTAATATGCCCCCATTCAAAAGCACGCTCTATTCTCTTTCTTGCAGCTTCCGGATGACATTGTATCCCCCATGCCGGCAAAGGATTTCCTAACTCATCGTTTACTCTTATGGCAGTAATTAAATTATGATCCGCCGTCCCTATAAGATCACAGGCATTTGGCATAGTAACAACATGATCTTGGTGTGTATATAGGCCATATATTTGTGAATCAGACTNTAGATGAGATGTTAGTAAAGGATCATTTTCTCCAAATTCAGTTAATTTNAGTTCCCAAATGCCACTCGATAAAGAATCAGCACGTTTTATTTCACTTCCTAAAGAATGGCACAATAGTTGATGNCCAAAACATATCCCCAAAGTAGGAGTGCCAGAATTAGCCACTATTCTCATAAGAGTTCCAGCCGGGCCCATCCATTCTTCCCAAATACTTACATTTCTTCTCGAACCAGAACAAACNAAAGCATCGATTGATAAATCTTCTACCCATTTTTTCATTCTTATATCATCGTTAATCATTGGCATTACTATCCTACGAAAATTAACTTTCTTTGAATCTAATTCAACTATATTATTCTCCCAAAAAGGATATTCATCATCCCAATAAGGAACATCTTCTAGCTTCAATGTCACCTCAACGTCTAACTCTATTTTGAGTCCTGATTCAACTGACTGCATCTGAGGAGTTAATAGTAAAACTTCAACATCAGATTTTTCCAATAACGGCCTTATTACCTCTTGATTTCCGCCATGCCCAAATTCCGCTCTTTCAACTAATAAATCAAGAAGTAGTACCCGAATAGGCCTTGCCATAGATATCGTATGGGGGAGTGGTTGAAAGCCTAACCCCTCTTGCATCACACAAGGAGACTTACCAAATGGTAGACAAACAGGTCATTTTACAGTCTGTAGGCCCAGTTCAGGCTATCTTAGATGCACATGATGGAGTTGTGAATGTTTTAGACACTACTGATGGAGTGATAATGATATCACTCGAAGGAGGATGTACTGGTTGTTCTGCCACTCCAATGACTGCAATGCAAATATATTATTCACTAATGAAGTTGGAAGAAGTAAATGATGTCATTTTTGTCAATGGAGAGTTGCCGGCTTACATGCGATCTTTTATTGATGATAAATTAAATACAGAGTAAGCATAATTTTATTTTTCATCTCTGCGCATCCTCATTATCTGATGAGGATTAATTTCTCCCTGTACATCTCTTCCCTTGATATTTAATGATGCTGTGAGAGCAACAACAATTGCCAAAACAGCTAATGGTCTAGCAGCATTTCTTGATCCCCACAATTCTCCCCCCAAATAGTGTAGTAAGAATAGGAGTAAAGCAGATATTAAGCACATTGTCATAATTATCCTTTGAGCAATAATTTCACCGTTTTCACTCCTTGACAGCGTTCCAATGGATATCCATAATAGAGTAGATGCCCCACAAAGTCCAAGTGAAATATTCTCAATTAGATTGACCAAATCCATATCACGCGCAAAGGACATTAGTTGTTTACATTAGGGGTCTATTTTTGAACAATAGAGGGGCAATATGAAGTTACATGACTTTGCGTTCATATCATGACTAGTGTTTCTGCTTGGCGTTTGCCTCAATCTCGAAGTGATACTCCTCCACATATGACAAAAACACAAATCTCTACCACATTCGAGCAAGTTGCTATTTTACTTGAATTAGATGGAGCCAATAGATTCCGAGTTATTGCATATCAGAACGCAAGTCGGGCTCTTGCAACATTAGAAGAGGATTTACTATCTATTGTCCAAGAAAATAGAATTACTGAAATAAAGGGAATTGGTAAAGGAATCGGCGGACTTATCTCAGAAGCAGTTTTACAAGGTTCTTGGGGCAATCTTGACGAATTATATGCCAAGATACCTCCCGGACTAATTCAGATGACCGGAATACCTAGTTTAGGTCCAAAAAGAGTCAGATTACTTTATGAAGAATTGAAAATTGATTCATTAGAGAAGTTGAAATATGCATGTGAAAATAATCAAATAGCGTCATTACAAGGATTTGGACCAAAAAGTCAAGAAAAATATCTTGAAGGAATTGATTTACTTAATAGGTATCAGGGACGAAATAGGCTAGACATAGGACTCGCATATGGTCATGCCTTGGAAGAGAAAATATCCAAAATCCCTAATGTGGTGAAAGCACAACTTGCTGGAAGCGCCAGAAGGATGAGAGAAACGATTGGTGATTTAGATATAGTTTTAGGAGCCAAACCTGAATACCAAGATGGAATCATAAGAGAAATAATGAATTTTCCCGGAATTGCTGAAGTAAAAGGACAAGGAACATCCAAAATTAGTCTAATATTGGAAGCAGAAATGCTTGCTGAACCAATTGGAAGTAGCGAGATGGATATTGCACTTTCAGAAAGCCTTTCAGAAAGATCTAGTAATGCAACAATAGATGCCCAAATAAGAATTGTCAATCCAGAAACATTTCCATTCACTCTAGCATACTTTACTGGTTCCAAAGAGCACAATATACGTATGCGGCAACTAGCAATCGATAAAGGTTTGAGGCTAAATGAATTTGGACTTTTTTCAGAGAGTGAGGCGGGTGACAAAACTGGAATGGAAGCGGCCAAGAATACACTCATTTGTAGTGATGAATCAGAAATATACAATAATTTAGGAATGCCTTNGATTCCACCAGAATTACGTGAAGACATGGGCGAAATAGAGGCTGCATCGGAAGGAAATCTGCCAAAACTTATCGAAGTAGGAGATTTAAAGGGTGCTTTCCACAATCATACTACTTCCTCTGATGGCGCTGCAACATTAGAAGAAATGGCCAATCAAGCTATAAATCTTGGTTGGGAATATTTAGGAATAGCCGATCATTCTGAATCACTTAATATTGGAGGAAGNCAAATAGGAATTCCAAGCAATGAAATGATAAATCAGTCNATTGAAATCAAAAAATTAAACAAATATTATCAAAACNAGAATATCAATTTTAAATTATTTCATGGTTCAGAATGTGATATACTATCAGATGGTAAATTGGACTATTCTTTAGAAATACGCAATTCTTTGTCGCATGTAATTGGTTCTGTTCATGCNCTTGGGAGTTGGAAAAATAGAGACGAATCAACTAATACAGAATTTTTAATTAAAGCAATAGAAGATCCAACATTTACGATATTAGGGCATCCTACTGGCAGAATATTACAAGGAAGGGAAGGTTTTCCTGTAGATATGCATGCAATTCTTCGTGAAATGGCCGAATTTAATCAAGAAGGCATATTAAAAGCCGTTGAAATTAATGCATCTCCCTATAGGCTTGATTTGGATTGGAGATTTTGTAAATATGCTAAAGAATTGGGCGTACCCATATGTATAAATCCGGATGCTCATGATACCAAAGGGCTGAATGACGTTTGGTACGGGACTAAAATTGCAAGAAAAGGTTGGTTAGAAGATAAAGATGTGCTAAATACAAAAACCAAGTCAGAAATAGAAATTCTCTTTGGCAAATAACGAACCTTCATCAAATATCAGCATTAGTCAGAGTCATGGGATTAGTACGCGGACTTGTTTTTGTAGGAGTGGCTATATTGCCAAGTTTAGTTTTAGGCCTGATTTCTTATATTGCATTAGGAGGTACTACTTCGGATTCAATTGAAGGTGGAGAATTTATGTATGGTCCATGCTATGGGATACCTGCATTATGTCTAATTTTTGCATTTATTTTAGGCATTAAAGATGATCAGAGGGAGTAAAATGCGCAGGATCGAAAAAGCAGAGAAAATAGGTGAATTATTGGATTATTTATATCCAGAACAACCTATTCCGCTAGATCANAAAGATGAATATACTCTNCTTGTAGCTGTTATGCTTTCCGCGCAAACAACTGATAAAAAAGTCAACCAAGTAACACCTAAGTTATTCCAGATTGCTGACAACCCTGTCAAAATGCACGCTCTCGAAGTGGACGTGATTCAAGATATAATTAGAGAGGTTGGACTAGCTCCAACTAAAGCCAAAAATTTGAAGAAAATGGCTGAGCAAATTATTGAGAGTGGAGGAGTAATAAAGCCTGAATGGAACTTTCTAGAATCACTTGCAGGAGTTGGTCATAAAACTGCAGGAGTTGTAATGTCACAAGCATTCGGCTTACCAGCATTTCCAGTAGACACACATATTCACAGATTAGCCAATAGATGGGGGCTTTCAAAAGGTAAATCAGTAAAACAAACAGAACAAGACCTTAAGAAATTATTTCCTAAAGANACTTGGTCTAGGAGACATTTACAGATAATATTCTTTGGAAGNGAGCATTGCCCAGCGTTAAGACATNATCTAAGTAATTGTTTAATCTGTTCTTGGGCAGCATCCAAAAAACAAATTATTTTAGAATCAAGAAAGTGAAAATATGGATATCTTTGAGGGTAGAATTTCAGCATCAGCTTTCTCTTCAGGAGAACGAATAGTCATAGGAGATTGGCAAAACTCTCCTCTTGGAAAATTTACTAATATAATGTGGGCAAGACCGGATGGTAGGAGAATATTAATTTCNCCTTCATCAAAATGTGCAAATTANGTTTCTAAAATTTATTCATTTGAAGAAGTAATTATAACTCCAATAAAAGTTAAAAGGAATAAAAACAAAATAGAAGTAGAATCTGAAAATTTACTAATTTGTTTGGAATGGGGTTGGAGTTTTCCNATACCACTTAAGCGCCCAAGGTGGTTTATCTCAACTATTGAATATTTTTTTGCTAATNTTCTTTTTGGTACAAAGACTTACGGTAAAACAAATGATAATAGAAAAGAATGGTACATGATAAAAAGCATTTCTTGGATTAAAAAAGCNTCTGCTAAGTATAAACAAGAATCATTCGGAGAATTTTCAAAACTTTCTGATCCTATCGGTTTTGGTTTTAGTGACCCGCCTAATAAACCATCTTCAGTAAGAGTAATTTCAATGATCGGAAAAAACTAGATTTCATCAGTGATGTATGTTACGCATTATCATGGATGAAGTAGTGGAACTATCTATTGGAGACTTAGCNCCGGATTTTGAATGTATTATTACAGATGGGACAAAAATACATTTGTCTGATATTATTAGTCAGGGAAATGGCGTTATTTTGTATTTTTATCCAAGAGACAATACTCCTGGTTGTACGATTGAAGCATGTGATTTTAGAGATAATTTTTCTAGATTTAAAGAAACTGGCTGGAAAGTTATAGGAGTTTCTACAGATTCTGCCAATAGTCATGAAAAATTTGCTAACAAATTTGAANTACCNTTTGACTTGGTTGTTGATACAGANTCTCATCTTCATAAATTATATGGAACATGGAGAATGAAAAATATGTATGGAAAGGAATACATGGGATGTTTACGGTCTACCTTTGCTATTTCTAAAGATGGGTCGATAATCTGGGCGAAATATGGCGTTAGAGCAAAAGGACACGTCGAGAAACTAATGGAAGACTTGGGTGTTGCTTAATGGAAATAGAAGAAAGAAGAAAATTAGTTGCAAATTTTTTGCAACATTGTATAGTTTATTCTGATGCTTCTATAGATCGTAAGGAAAAAAGAGGAGATAGTACAGTAGAAATAGATAAATGGATCACATATAGAGATTTCATTAAAATAACACTAAAAGAGGTTANATCCAAAGAATTAGATTCATGGCTTAATGATGGNNAAGTATCATACGAGCCCGGAGAAAAAAAGTAATTTAAAANTTATTTAGNTCACTTAATCCAAGAATGTGTTTACTTGTGTCTACACGCATTTTTGAACCTGGAATCATTATTAAAGTGTCAGAATTATTCAAAGCAAATGCCATTAGACCATTATTTTCAGCTAATTGATTAACTTCTCTATTACATTTCGCAGTTTGACTGGGCATATGTGTTAAATCACCTAGGTCAACTAATATCATATTCCCTTTGGACAACTCCTGCCCCATCCCACTAAGATGTAAACGATGTAATTTATCTGGTTTTAGATATATCACTTTCCGATTCGGCTTGAGCATCAGATGTTTTGTTCTTTCAGATATACGCATGTCAGATAANATTAACATGCTATTTTTATTTTCAGATTTGTATCTTTTNCTAGAATCTTTNGCCTCTTTAGTTGCGTTCGAAGGGTTNGGATTTGGTAATCCCAAAAGTCGAAAGAGATTAACCATAATTGNGTCGGAAGCACTACTCCTCAAAGAGTGCTTCGATGTCTTCCTCGCTTAGAATATTATTTATTGCTATTTTATTTTCTTCCGAATCATCAAAATCAATATCCTTTGAAGGCTCAGAAGTAGAATTTTCAAATCCTTCTTCAATTTCATTTTTTATTTGTTTTTGTTCTGTAATTTTCCCATCAGTTCCATCAAATAATTGATCTATTGACACGACTTCTTTTTTATNTTCAGATTCTANTTCTTTATTTTCTCGATATCTTTGTGCCAATACTAATCCTGCTCCACAAACTAAAACAATCAGTAGAATTGATGCTGAATTTTCTTTAAAACTTGTTTTGATATCAAAGGGAGATTTTGCCACATCAACTACCATGTATACAGAATTACTCTCGGACTCATCATAAACAGTTAATTTGACATTTTTCTTCCCTTCNGTATCATAAATGACTTGCACCCATCTNCCTTCTAAGTCTACATCATTTGCTGGGTCGCCATCACCATCAGAGTCTATTGAAATATCAATATCCCAGTGNTATATCATGTTTTCAATATCAAATTCAGAATCAATTGTCNCATTGGCACTAAGTGAAATGATATNGCCTTGTACAGGATNTATNCCATCAGTTTTTGCCACTGCNGAGGGCCTAATATTTCTAACATCTATTTCTATTTCAATACTTGCTGAAGCATTATCATCATCAGTAACATGGAATATAATAAATTCTGGAGCTACGCTAGCATCTTCCCAAGCGTATTCCATATAGTTCGAATTATAGTCACAATCATCATCNGTCAATCCGGATGAATCAGAGTCTGTAAGTGGGTCAATATCAAAACATGAATACAAACTTGCTATNTCATTTAAACTATCAGAAACTCCAACATCAAAAATTAATTTCTCTCCTTCTTCTACAGGAAGTCTTTGATTCAAACTAACAATTGATGGTTGAATATTAGATATTTCTATGGGAATTATCAACATTTCTTCTCCGTTATCAAAAACTAAAGGGGCACCGTCATTATCGACAACCTGTAATGTAGCNAATTGAAGTCCAGTATAATTATAACTATGATTTATCATACTTTCACTACCTTCGTGATAATAAATAATGTCTGGATTATTTTCAGCATCAGGCATCCAAGAAAATCTCAAATCATCAATATCATTGACAGAATCACTCGCCCATCCACGTANNGTCAATATTTCTCCTTCTTTTGCTGCAAAGACTCCTCTGTTATCCGGAGTAAGTTTTTGCGTTCCCAAAAAAACCTCTATTTCGCCGTCATATGGTGCTATATTAGTAACNTCAATGGATTTAGATGCNAAAACGGTTTCTCCATCATCATCAGTAGCAGATACTCCAATAAAAAANTCTCCTTCAGAATTAGGAGTTANAGTACATTTTAATCCTATTTGCCCTTCTTTACATGATGTATTATTCCATAGAATATCAACAGGAGAATTTGGATTCTGTGTGTCCAAATCATTTCTTTCAGTGATTTCAAATGTTACTTCAGAAAGAACAGGAATCGATTCGTAATCTGCTTCTAATGTTATTTCTGGTGGCCTATTCANGACAATGATTGANGTTTGTGTTGATGATTGATCATTTTCTTCATCNGTAATAACCAATGATATGCTATAATTCCCATCGTCCCCCCATGNCCATTCTAATTCACAATCTTCTTCTAGAATATTATTGAAACTACCTCCTACGGATTCTATGTCAAATTCACAAATGAAATCTCCTCCATCCGGTTCTATAGATGACAATCCACTAATTACAATCTCTTCTAGNGTGTTTATCTCATTAGGAGANGATAATATGGCGGTTGGTAAAGCTCCAANATACAATGAAAATATTCCCTGATTATTNGTTCTATTTCCATCCTCTAAGATATTCTCTTCTGGATCAATTAAAAATTCTAGATAAGTAAACCCATAAGGCTGAAATTCTGAAACAGTCCANTTTAATTCAACTCTCGATTCTTCAAGACTATTCAAGGAAGGGACATAAGTAAATGCAGTATCNCCATCTGGTGAATCTACNCTTAATTGAGTAGGAGGAGAACTAATCAAACCTCTGTTAACAACAGGAACAGAGAAAACTAACGAATCACCAGATATTGCATTAAATCCTACACTAGAATCTAGAGTTATTGTATTATTACCTCTTGTCCTTTCTACTGTTACTCCTTCACTCTTAGTAACTAAGTCAACTTCATGGACATTCAAATCCATACTAAGGGACGAAACTCCAATTATTTTGTCACCAGGTATCCAAGATAATATTCCATGGCTTGCAAAATCATCAGTTGTTTCTGAATTATCGGACNTGTTTCCAGTATTAAATTCCAAATGACATGTCCCATTTTCATCAGTAATTATTTGTCTAANATCGTCTTCTATTTCATATCTAAATTCCATAGTCTGATTGGAAACTGGAGATCCTTGATTGGTTACATTAATCCAGACAGAAATNTCAGTATCTACGGGAGAAAGTGGATATTCGATATCAATATTGATATTCTTCGATCTGGTACTAGGTTGATATGCGGTTAATTCATGGACTGCAACAAAACCAATACTCTCAATAAAAGACGATTTGACATCTCCTTTGATTGCTGGGCAATACCATCTATATCCACTTTCTTCTCCATCGCTATTGTATGTAGTAATATTATATGACTGTGAGCAACCCGTATAACTAACTCCAGAAAATCCTTGAGAAACAACAGACCAACTGGATGAATTATCATCTTCACTATCTTCAGGAATGTCTACATAATTGCTTTCTCCACTATATTCAGTTTCTTGGTGATAATCAGACCCCCATGTCTCTCCGACACTCAAAGGAAAATCAAGTCCTTCTAAAGCAGGAGAATAAGAATTTGTAACGTTTAATTCAGCAACATCAATATCAATACAAAACCACAGAACATCCGCACAAAAGTCAATATCTACTATCGCCGATTGAGAAATAACTGCCATATCAGAAGCCCTGATTATTTCAACTGTTAACATTTCAACAGAAATATCTCCATTTTGCCCATCAAGATTTACNTTATNAGCACCGTATGATCCTACCGATTCCAATCTGTAAGTAACAGATGATNGATTATCAATTTCTGATATGTATATTTCCNTGACNGTCTTTTCTAACGTACCATAAAGAGATTCTATATTCGTAGAAACTCCAGACGATGCTATAAAATCTCCAACATCTAGATATCCATTATACATCCAATTATCATTTATTTGCCAACTTTGNACATCAATAATCCCTGTCCCTGAACTAGTCACAGTTTTATAATGCAAATTTTCTTCTAAAATATAATTATCATCACTCGAGATAATTGTTATAATGGGCGAAAAAAATAGTAAAGAAAGTAAAATCGCTTTACGCTGGGCATTCTCCATGGACCTATGTAATGGCCATGATGCATAAAAGTTGGTTTTTTACTGATAAAGCAAATCTGCTAATTCGTCCTGGATAAATTGCACTGCTTCTAAGATTTCGTCCTTGTGACGAGCTCCAGTAATNACCATCTTCCCACTTCCAAATATGAGGCAAACTACCTTAGGATAATCAAGTCTGTAAATTAAGCCCGGGAACTGTTCTGGTTCATACTCTACCTTATCAAACGGAAGGTGGAATGTTAAATTATTCAAATTTAATTTTCTNGGTAAGCCAGCTAATAATTCNCCTTCNTTAACTCCTCTTATTCTTGGATCATCATCTTTTATTTCTTGATCTGTTGCAGCTCTAAGTGTCCCATCTTCATTAACAATTAATTTACAATTAATATCNTCTCTCTCAGCAATCTGATCATAATCTTCGGGATAATAAAGAGAGTAGGTTGCGACCATATTCTGCACTTCTATTTCAACATCTTTAAGATCCCATGTNTCAATTCCTGCAGCCTTTAAATCTTCAGTCATTCTCTTAATTCCTGTATGAATATTATCTTCATTTTTGCCACCTGTACANACAGCTCTTCCAGAGCGGAACATAAGTATGGCAAGTTTAGGGTCTACGACACGGTAAACTACTCCGGGAAATTGTTCAGGTTCATATTCACAGTTCAACTGTATGGCAATATCTGGNAAATCTAGTTCTTCGGCAACCCTTGTAGATGCTACTACATTTACAACAGTCAAGCGTTCTTCATCACTAAGCATATCACGCCCCACATAATCTTACTTATAAAGGATATTTTGATTAGTACTTAAATGAAAAATNTATTTTTTTAAAAAAAATACTCTAAATCAATCTAACGCCCTTTGAAACTAGTTTTGAAATCATTGGTTTACCTCCGGCAATTTCTATTTGTTCCGAAACTCTTTGAGGATTTTTCGATAATGCAACCATACAACCCCCTCCGCCTGCACCGGTCATTTTTGCGCCAAGTGAGTAAGGCTTAGTTGCTTCAACCAACCTATCCAGAGAATCACTACTAACGCCTAGGATTCTAAGTTGTTCATGGCATTCATTCATCGCCATTCCTACAGCTTCAAAATTACCTGTAGATAAAGCATCCAAGCCTTTGNGAGTAATTTCTCTGATATTAGTCATTANNTTCTTCTTATCTGGNTCACTAGATAATAAATCAGCCACACCTGCAACCATCTTTCCTGTAGGAGATCCTTCTCCAGTGAATCCTAGTATTAACCATATATCTTCAACTTCTTCNGGTAATTTTGCCCTGCATACAGACCAATTTCTTTTACCCTCAGGCGTAACCAATTCTGCGTCGAAAACATGCTTCGTACCTGTTAAAATATCTCCTGAAACAACAATGCAACCGCCCAAAGCACTTGTTGCAGTATCAGTCGGACTAGCACGACCTTCTTGTGCAGCCGCTTCAGCAGAATGACCTATTTTTGCTAATTTTATTATATCTAATTTTTCTTTTGGTTTAATCAATTTATGTAATGCAGCACCCATTGCATTAGATAATGCTGCAGAAGATCCTAAGCCAGCAGCAGAGAATAATTGACTTTCTATTTTTATTTTCAATGGCTCTCCTTTGTATCCAAATAAATCATATAAAATATGTGAAATATGAGGGTGTTTGGACGGATCAAACTTTTTCCCATTAATAATCCAATCATCAAATTTTTCAATTGAAACATTAACTCCTTGCTCAATGGCAATGGCTACTGCGGGATGGCCATAAACAACTGCATGTTCTCCAAAAAGTATGCATTTGCCAGGCGCGAATGCTTCAACCATAGTAAGTCGCAAGGCGTAGGAGCAGATTATCATTAGGGAATATTGTGTTTGTATACTTATGAAGCGATTATTTGAAGTTCGATACACTCCACGGTCAAATATTAGTAACTCTATCTGAGGAGAATTGAATATGGAACATCCACTTTTAATTGATTATGGGCCAGTTCCTGGTTGGATTATATTAATTATTTTAGGCAGCATATCTTCTAGCTTCTTCTTATTCCAACTCAATAAAGCGATACGTTTAGTCATGCTCGGCTCTCCTGATGATAGATTCGATTCATGGGGAGTAAGAATAAAAGAGGTTTTAGTTGGTTGGTTAGGGCAAAAAAAAGTTCTCAGAGACAGAATAGCTGGCACAATGCATGTTCTAATGTTTTGGGGATTCTTAATGTTGGCATCCGACATGCTTGATCTTGCCACTGCAAATTTCTTCTCAAATAACATACTTCCGGAAATATTTAATGGGCCTTGGAATGGAATGGTTGAGTTAGGTTATTTTTCTGCATTTTTAGGAGCTTCAGCAGCACTAATTAGGAGAGTAGTTTTCACGCCTGAGAAACTTAAGGGTAAATCTCAATTCGAAGGTAATTTTATTTTGATCTTAATATTGACCATTACATCAACCTCTTTCATTATTGAATCAAAAGAGAATCCTTCTGCATGGGAGCCTATTGGAGTTTGGGTAGNAACATTAGGAATCTCAAATTCTTTCGCCATAGCGTCATATTGGGCACATATGCTTGCAATTTTTACATTCTTGATATTAATTCCTCTTTCAAAGCATATGCATTTGGTAATGGCATTCCCAAATGTATTCTTCCATGATATAGAGCCTCTGGGTAAAATGAGGCCTTTNGCAGTAGATGAAACTGGANAGGCTATTTCTTTGGATGATTTAGACATCGACTCATTTGGTGTTAGTAGCTATGGACAGTATACATGGCGTCAACTAATAGATGGTTGGTCATGTACTTCATGCGCGAGGTGCCAAGATGTATGCCCTGCCTATGCTTCTGGGAAAAGCCTGAATCCAATGCAAGTTATTCATGATGTTAGGGACTATGCGAATGAGAATGCACCAATATTACTCAGCGGGGGTCAACCAGAAGAAACTATGATGCAGCGAATTACTGAAGACGCNGTTTGGGCATGTACTACTTGTAACGCGTGTGTNGATGTATGNCCGCTATACATAGAACATGTTCCAAAACTCACTGACTTAAGGAGAAATGCAGTTATGGAAACTATGGAGTATCCTGAAGTACTCAATGTAGCAATGGGTAATCTTGAAGCAGCATCAAATCCTTATGGATTCGGCAGTCACGAAAGAGCAGATTGGGCCTCAGATTTGGATGTTAAAGTAGGTCAACCTGCAGAATATATTTACTTTGTAGGATGTGCTGCTAGTTTTGATGAACGCAACCAGAAAGTGGCTCGAGCAACAATATCTCTAATGAAACAAGCAGGACTAGATGTAGGAATACTTGGTATGCAAGAAGGATGCTCTGGAGATCCTGCTAGAAGAGCAGGAAATGAGTATTTATTCCAAATGTTAGCGGAAACAAANATTTCAACATTTCAAGAATTAGGAGTAAAGAGAATAGTTGCATCATGCCCTCATTGTTTTCATACATTAGGAAAAGAGTATGGAGATTACGGAGCCGATGAATTAGAAGTATTCCACCACACTGAAATAATGGCTAAATTACAAGATGAAGGAAAATTNCCAGAATTGGATAAAAACGGTAAGAGTATTACATATCATGATCCATGTTATTTAGGTAGAATGGGAGACATTGTCGAAGAACCAAGGGCGGTNCTAGGAGGCGTCGATGTAGAAGTCGAGAGACATGGCAAAGACTCATTTTGTTGTGGTGCCGGAGGNGCTCAAATGTGGATGGAGGAAGATGCCGATAAGAGAGTTAACAAGATAAGGGCTGAAGAAATAGCTGCAACGGGTTGNGATACAGTTGCCATAGGTTGCCCNTTCTGCTCTATAATGGTAAAAGACGGCTTAGATTCCGTCGGTTCGGAGATGGATGTGAAAGATGTAGCAGAATTACTATGGGAACAAATTGTCGCTAAAGATGAAGAAATACAAAAAAATATTGATGTCAAAGCATGAGTAGCATCTTAAACTNAAGTCCCTTCCAAAAATCATGGATAATGAATTCAAATTTTTAAATCAGAGTATGCCGAAACTAACAATCATTGTTGGTTCTTTACTTATATTAGAAGGAATCTTGTTTTATTTTGTCACTGGAATGACTAGTTTCACTTCATTAATACCTTCATTTTTTGGTTTACCTTTAGTATTAGTNGGATACATGGCCCAAATTCAACCAGAAAAAAATCATTTTTGGATGCANATTGCGGTTAGTTTCGGACTCNTAACATTTCTTGGAGGNGGGATGGCAATAAAGGGAGTAATAGATTCAGATTTCTCTGCATCNACCTTGGCTCAATTAATCATGCTAGCAGTTGGAGGAATATACACATATTCCTGCGTACAGTCTTTCATCCACACAAGGAAATCAAGAAACTCTCAAGATGCTTAGAATTCGTCATTATGCGATAGTCAGAAAATATGAGTTTAGTTTGAAGTAATATATGAAGATGCTAAAAATATGCCTATTCCATATGCCAAAATAGTTGCAGTTATCCCTGTTAACATAGAATTTTCAAAAGACCAGCCTTGGCGAAGTAAGTATGGAAGTAAAATAAATAGTAACGTTGAAGGTAAAATCAGCCATAATATACTTTCAGCAAAATCTGCTACTTGAGCCGTATCTTTAGTGTCTTCATACAACCAAGTTAATGATAATACACTAATTATTGGAATGGAAGTTATCAATGCACCAAAAACTGCTGTTTTTTTTGCAACCTCACTTGCTATTACTACCACTGCCCCACTAAAAATTCCCTTTGCCATTAACTCAAGCCAATTCATACTCTGTGAATAGGTAGTAACTAACTCAAGTTTTCGCTTAACTATATCTAAATTTGATAATATTTGATGTTTTTAAAAAATATTTTTACACTATCTAATTAATTAATCTAGAGAGAATTTAAGTCTGTCAACATTTCCAGAAAGGCATGCATAATGAACTTGATAGGCCGCTTGTAGGGGTTACTTGTGGCATTAGAGAGTCAAGTTTTGCAAAATGGACTATGGATGCAGCAATTTTACCCTCGACATATACCTCAGCGATTGAACGCGCTGGAGGAATCCCTCTACTCATCCCTCCTTCTGATTTCTCCACTTCTATTTTAGATAAGATTAATGCGATTGTTATAGCAGGAGGCCCTGACATCGATCCTTCTGAATACGGTCAAGAACCATACTCATCCAAAGCTTCATATTATCCCAAACAAGACTCATCAGAGAGTGCTTTAATCCAGGGAGCATTAGATAGGGATATGCCAATGTTATGTGTGTGCAGAGGCATGCAACTTTTATCCATAATCCATGGAGGAAAACTGTATCAACATTTGGACGATACTCCCGGTTTTGAGAGTCATGGAAGTTACGATGGCCAGTCAAGTGAACACATTGTAAATACAATTGATGGTTCAAAAATTTCTTCATTAATGGGCTCTCAAATGATTGTCAATTCTACACATCATCAAGGAGTTTCTGATGCCGGTTCTTTGATAGTTACTGCACATGCAGATCACGATGGATTAATCGAAGCAGTCGAAAGACCGGACCTAAAATTCTGTATAGGAGTACAGTGGCATCCGGAAAGAATGGGTAAAAATCATGATATTTTATACTCCGAATTGATTAAATCAGCGCGAAGTTGATGTTACATAAGTCATGGGAGAGATGAAACAATGGCCTTGAGAATCTATGATACTCGTTCTCGTAAGAAAAAAAACTTCACTCCCCTTTTAGAAGGTGAAGTNAGTATTTATGTTTGTGGAATCACTCCATATTCTCCTAGCCATCTCGGACACGCTAGACAGGCTATTTCTTTTGATATAATNACAAGGTGGTTTAGGAAATTAGGTTTTAAAGTTACATATATAACAAATTTCACAGACATAGATGATAAAATAATTAAAGTTGCTTTGGAAGAAAATATAGACTTCCAAGAAGTATCAAAAAGAAACATAGAGAATTATTTTGATGTCATGGATAAATTGAATGTTTTACGTGCTGATGAATATTCCAAAGTAACCGAAACAATCCCAGAAATAATAGATATGATTTCAATACTAATGAATAAAAAACATGCTTATNTTGCTGAAGATGGCGTATATTTTGAGATAGATACTGCACCTGATAAATANGGNCAATTAACNGGACANACTCTNGATATGGTNAGGTCNGGAGCAGGAGGAAGAGTTGGCCAAACTGGTGGGGGAAAACGAGATCATAGAGATTTTGCTCTCTGGAAAAATGCGAAGAGTGGAGAGCCTTATTGGCCAAGTCCATGGGGTAATGGTAGGCCTGGTTGGCACATTGAATGTTCAGCAATGTCTTTGAAACACCTCGGTGAAACTTTTGATATTCATGGAGGCGGAAGGGATTTGATGTTCCCACATCATGAAGCCGAAATATTCCAGTCTGAATGTTGTTTAGATAGAGAAAATGTTGTAAAATATTGGCTTCATAATGGGATGATCAATGTTGATGGCGAAAAAATGAGTAAATCTTTAGGTAATTTCACAACAATTTCTGAAACCTTTGNTTCAGTCAAACCTTTAGCTCTTAGATATGCTTTACTTAATGCACCATATAGGCAACCTATCGAATTCAATCAATCTATGTTAGAAGAATCTCAAATGCACTATAATAGATTATTGAATACCTACTTAGAAGCAGCCGATATCACCACCCCAGGAGTCTGGACAAAAAATATTTTCCTAAATTCTGTCACTGAACGTTTTACCCAAGGAATGAATGATGACTTCAACACTAGAATAGCCTTTGTTGAAGTCCAATCAGTTATCAAGAAACTCCAAGAATTGATNTCNAGTGGAAATAAAGAAGATTCTATTTCTGCTTNTTTGGGATGGTTNGATGAGTTTGCAGGNGATGTACTNGGTCTTATTCCANGGGCTGATGAATTGAATACATTGGCAGAAGAAATAGATAAAAAAAGAAACGATATATCAGTAGTNGTAGAAGAATTATTAATNCAGAGGCAGAAAGCAAGAGAAGAAAAAAACTGGGAATATGCGGATGAAATAAGANGTAAGTTAAATTCCATGAACGTTATTGTTGAAGATAGCCCTCAAGGGCCAAAATGGAAGATAGAAGATTAATTAAGACTCAATATAATCGAAAATCTCAGAATAATCTGGTTCAATTCCAGGGTTTTCTGCAATCCAAATATACCCAATTGAACCATCTTCTTCAATTATGAATATAGATCGCTGACTCGCTGTATAACCAGGTGCTCCAAAATTTTCAATCTCAATCCCAAATGATTTAGTTACTATTCTTTCTACATCACACAGCAAGGGGAACTCAATACCATTTTTTTCAGCAAAGAATTTATTTGCAAAAACATTATCTGCAGATATTCCAAATATTATTGCATTAGAATTAGAAAGTTTTGACATTGAGTCAGAAAATGTGCACATCTCAGTGGTACAAACTCCAGTAAAGGCAGCCGGATAAAATGCTAAAATTACTCTATTTCCTAGGTGTTCACTGAGTGTTGTCATCGCTCTATCATATGCCATCAAAGTGAAATCAGGTGCTTTATCTCCTACATTTAACATAGTTTACGCACATGGTATTACATTTGAATATATATGTACAATTCACAAAAAAAATAATTTTTATTAATACTATTTTGTATCAAAATCGGACTAAAGGTTATCTATCATTAACTAGGGGGACAGATATGGCTGATGATGCTGTCAACGCGCTGATACCTGTTGCAGCCGTGGTTCACATTGCTCTTGGAGTAATGGCATTGATGTTAGTAAGAAGAACCATTGAAAGGGAATGGAATGAGATATATGCGGGATATGTTATTTCATGGATGATGATAGTTTTAGGATTAGAATATACATTTGCGACGCTAATCGATCTAAAAATAGATAATTTTACAGATCAGGATATGATAAATGGGGCATATGCAGACCTTTTTTCTTCATCTTATAAATATAGTGAACAAGCCCTAAATTCGATTTTTATTGGACTATCTTTAATCCTTCCACTGATTTATCCCTATCCAATATTACAAAAAGATAATGCTGTA
>NHGE01000042.1 GCA_002172375.1 Euryarchaeota archaeon TMED129
GGTGATATTGTGTATGTTTATTGTATAAACACAGGTTCTCCTGCATTAGGTGCTCAATGCTCTAGGTCATTAGATGGGGGGCATACATGGGATGCACAACAGATAGGTTACCCTACTGAAAGTTTTGGAAATCAGTGTTCAGGATTGCATGGCCACGTAGCGGGAGGATCTGATGGTTCAATTTATCGTGGAAACCCTTCTTGTGAAGGGCCTGCAGTATATGCTTCTCACGATGGAGGTTACACATGGAGTGAGCATACCATTACTACTGAAATAGGCATGCAACAGGGTTGGCATTCTCATGAAGTTGCAGTTGCAGTTGATGAAGCTGGAAACGTACATGCAACTTGGATATCCACGGACATGATGCCTTGGTATTCATATTCTAGAGATCAGGGAGAGACTTGGAGTGATCCAATGATGGTAGCAGCACCTGGGGTTAATGAAAGTGGTTTTCCAACAATATTTGCTGGAGACTCTGGGAAAGTTGTAATAGGCTACATAGGAGAATCCTGGGATTGGAATGAGTCAACTGGCGGAGGGTGGTCTGGATATATGGCAATTATGACTGATGCATTTTCTGAAACTCCTTTAATTACTAGTGTGGCCGTCAATTTACCAACAGATCCACTAGATATTTTACCTGATTGTGGCAATATTAGATGTGGAGGGTTTGGAGATTTCATAGATGTGGAGCTTGATGACGAAGGACGTCCTTGGATTGCCTTAGCGCACAACGCTGCTGGAAATGAAGAGGCGATAATTGGAACTATAATGACCGGGCCTGCATTATACGGAGAAGTCATACAACTTCCATTCCTTCCAGAAGGCGGGAATTCTACTCTAAAAATGTAATAGAACATTTATCCGTTCATATGATGTACAAAAAGCGTTGCCGATAGTCCGTGAAGCCTATAGTAACAATGGTTGTATTGTTGTTTATCTCATCGTCAGTCACAGGATGTTTTGGTAATGAATCGTCAAATAATACATCATTAACGTCAATTTTAGATGATATTTGTCCTGATGGGGTGGCAAATAATACTTGGTATCATTTCCCTAATTCTACAAATATACTTACGATGGAAGCTTCGGAGCTTTCTTCTATTTTAGTGGGAGAAAATATTCCAATATGTGCAAAAGGTACGTACTATGGAATTGGTGTGTCTACATTTGAACCTACAATAGGAATTACGTCTTCAGATAATCTTTTCATGACTAGTTGGGGCAATGGACCTGGCGGATCAACAGCTATAATTAGATGTTCAAATATGATTGAAATGGTTGAATTGGAGTACACTTGTGAAAATACATACCAAGGTTCTGTTGCTAATAGTAATGATCCTTATGTCTATGTAGATCCTTGGACCGATAGAGTAATGAAATTTGATATGCATGCTCTCGCAGGAATGACTGTTGAATGGTCCGACGATGAAGGAGAGACTTGGGGGCCCCTAGGATTAGCATCATTTGCTACAGGTTATTCTGTACAGGATCACCAAACGATTGCCTCATCTCCATATAACGCTCTATTTCATGAAACTACATGGGTATTCTGTGTTAATGGTAATTGGGTGTCTCCCCTTTGTTCTACAAGTAATGATGGGGGTTTAACTTGGGGCCCGGAAGTTCCTGGTGCTCCAGTAGATTGTAACAGTGGAGGTTTAACAGGACACATGGTGGGGTCAAACAATGGTAATTTCTACCGAGGAAATCCGAGTTGTGATGGAGAAGGGTATGCCATATATCGTAGTAATGATGGTGGATTAACATGGTCAGAACATCGATTGCCTACTGAAAATACTGGTATGGCTGCAACCTGGAATTTTGAAGAAGCACAAGTATATCCTGATGAATCCGACAACTTGCATGCAATGTGGATGGGTGCAGACAATATGCCGTATTATTCTTATTCATTTGATACTGGAGATTCTTGGAGTGACCCAATAATGATTGCTCCTCCAATTGGCTTGAATGGAACAGGTTTTCCCGCCGTTGCTGCAGGAGATTCTGGTAGAGNTGCCTTNGCATATCTAGGTGATTCTGGAGGAAATACCTGGAATGGTTATATTTCGGTAATGACTGATGCGTTTTCTGAAATGCCGCTTATTACTACAGTGCAAGTAAATAATTTTGGAGACCCGCTTGATACTGAAGTTGACTGTGGATACAATAGATGTGGTGGTTTTGGAGATTTCATAGACATTCTCGTTGATCAATATGGCAGGCCTTGGTTTGGTCTTTCNCATAATATTGTTGATCAAGGCATATATGGTACAATGATGATTGGGCCTAGTTTGAGAGATTCAACAATTCCATTGAACCCTCTTCCTGAAGGTGGTTTTTCTACACTATAATTTAATTCATGAAAGGATATCGATTGCATAAAATAAAAACCCAAAGGAAAATAAAATCATTGCAAAACCACAGATAGATAAACTTGCTTTGTAATATAAATGAGGGTTTTTTCCTCTATTTCTATCGAAAAAATATGCAATCATTATGTTTACAATTATATGTGTAACCAAAAAAGATATTGCATAACCAATTGGGGCTAATGGTTCTTCAATTGCTGCGCGAGCCATTAATGGACCACCAATTAAAAACCAAAATATATACACATTTGGATTTAATAAATTAGTCAAAATACCTCTTCTAAAGGATGTTGNATAATCATAATTATCGTTTTCTAGTGTTGGGGGNTTCATAGANAAACACTCAAGCCCCATTTTCATCAAGAAAATTGNTCCAAGTATAGAAATTAGAGCTAATATTGTGGGGTTTGNTGCAAACCAAGTTGCTGCAAAAAGACTGATGATTATTAGTGGCCCATCAGTAAATATGGGNGCGGCTGCTGTCCTTATCCCTGCTCTAAGGCCTCCAGAAAGGGTTTCACGGATTACCATGGCCAGTAATGGGCCGGGCTTTATTCCTTCTATAACGCCCAATGAGATACCAGCAACAATTAACGCTATGATTAAATTTATTTCCAATTCAATCCCTTAACATGATTTTCCCCAATAATCTCACTATTTCAAAATAAAGCCATGCTAATGAAACAAGTAAACCAAAAGCTGCCCTCCATTCAAGTTGTTTAGGAGCACCACGCAAAACTCCTCTTTCAATAAAATCAAAATCTGCTACCAAAGTTAATGTCGCTATTCCAACAACAAAAAATGAAAAGGCTATACCAAGTGGTGTTGAATCATGGATTACAGGTACTTCAAAGCCTACAAATAATCCAATAAGAGAAATTACATATAACATCATTATTGCAAATACAGCCGAGGTAACTGCGATTTGCATATTTTTATCCCAATGGATCAAACCCAATCTGTATATTGTTATCATTGCTGCAAGAATTAGGAACGTGATTAGAGCGGCTAATAATCCTAATCCTGGAATGCCAGTCAAATTTTCCCAATGCCAGGTGAATCCTCCCAAAAGGAAGCCCTCAAAAACTGCATAGGTAGAAATTAAAATAGGATTTGTTGATTGTTTGATACCTATTATAATAACTAAAATTAGTGAAACAACGAATCCTAGAATGTATAATATTGAAGATTCTGGCATTGTCATAGCAGTTGCTATCGCGGCAGTCGCTGTAATTATCAAAAGAATGGCGGTCTTTTCAGAAACACCCTCTATTGTCATTTTATTGGAAGATTCGTTTTCCCACCAATTAATATTATTATACGCGTTTTTATCAAAGGTCGAATCAGTAAGAGCTGGGTTTCCGGCACGATACATTGTTTGTCCTCAGGAGGTGCTTATACTCAAAAGTTAGGGTATTGAGATTAGCCAAATGCAAGTCCATGGCGTTTTCCTGATTTAGCAACTTTATGAAGAAAATTTTCAAAATGAATTCTAGCATAAGTAGATCTGCGAATTGAGGTGTCACATATTGCTAATGCTTCTAACATATCTGATTTGATAGCGTCTGGTAAAGATAGACGACGCCCCACGATAATATCATGTAATTGATTGATAATATCATCCGCATCAAGGCCTTGGTTGTTCATCAGATTATCTATTTCTGATATTGCGCCTGACAGAATTTTTCTTTTTTTTCCGCCTTTGTTTTCCCATCTCCATTCAACGACTGCCCCTCTTAGGGCCATTTCCAATAAATGTCTACTTGATTGTAAGGTTGAAGCTTTGACCAAATCATGGACTGCAGATCTATTTTTACCTAATTTTCTCATATCCAAAAGTTCTAATATAAAAATTGCTTTTCTTAGATTTCCATCTGAAATATATGTAATATCTTCTAAAATTCCTGAATCGGTTTCACAAGAATTTGTGATTGAAATATTTTTTAGTGTCTCCAAAACAATATTTTTCTCTGTAGAAGGAATTCTTATCATTTGGGCTCTAGATCTTAAAGCATCTATTATTCTAGAGGGAGCTCTAGTAACCAAAATAAATCTGGAGGCGTTGCCAACTGTTTCCATCATTCTGCGTAAATATGATTGTCTTATATGCCCCAAATAATCTGCATCTTCAAGAATAATTAGTCTGCTTATTGGGTTTTGATTTGTGTCTATTTCTTTTCCCGCGGGAGGGATATCGCCATCTAATTTTTTGATCATTCCTCTGTCAAAGGAGTCGAGACTTAACATGCCTGCCAATGTATCTGAGGAATTTCCTCCTGGTTTCAAAAACTGTTCAAATTTTCCCATTGCACCCCTTTGTCTTACCAAATCCCTACATTGTAAAACATGAGTTGTTGATTTCCAGCCCGGGCCTAGTATTTGTCTAGCATATAATTTCCAAGAAATTGTTTTACCAACTCCGGCTGGACCAGTGATTAACAGATGTGGTGGATTTGGTGAAAGACTGGCTGCTTTCAATTTCTTACACACGTTCTTTGGAATAGATATTTCCTCAAATGTTTGTGGAGCATTTGATATNAGCCANCTCGGCATATTCTTCCCGANGAAGNGTGGGTGCTTGAAGTCTCTCCGTTAGATNANAAAATAATACTAANTTATTAAAGAAATTATCAATAAATGAATCTTAATACCGAATGATAGATTAATGACTCTTTAGAGTCATTGGATATGGTTGTGCGGGTAGCATCAAAATCTACTCTTGATAACCCTAAGAAAGTAAAGAGGAATTTGGCCATAATTATTACAATTGTATTCTTAATTCAGATGATGTTTCCAATCGCAAATGGAGAAGTGGAATCTGGTACAGATAATTTACAAATTTGTTCAGAATTGAATGCTGGTTTTTGTGACAGTGTAGATGATGCTGATGATGAGTCGAGTCAAGAATCTTGGATAGACGGAAGATATTCACTAACAATGGTAGATACTGGAATGATGCAATTGAGTGCTACCTGGGCTATTTATGAATATGATAGAGCTCCACTGGGTTTTTCTGGAACTGCTGTCAACAACGCACTTCAGAGTGATGGTATTTTTGCAGGAGATGGTATTCCCGCTGATGTTATTCGTAATTCATGGGACGAGCCATGGGATGGGAATCCTGGTTCAGAACCAGTTCATAGTAAACTAATGAGTGAGATTAATGGTAGTATAAGTTCTCTTCTTGGAACTTTAGGGAGTGCTTCTACACCTTCAACAAATTATGTAAGTCAAGTAAATGATGAAGGAGTAGTTGTAAATTGTGAAACAAATAGGGAATCTGATGATGATGGAAATGCTTACTCCCCTCCCATTTGTGTTCAAACTATTGTTGATATTAGCATCTCCCCTGATAAATTCAATCTAAATTCCAATCCTAATTTAGATCTAGAGAGTGCATATAAGTCCTTGTTAATCATGGGAGGTTCAGTTAAAACAGCGTTTCCAATATCAGTAGAGTCTGGTCATAGAAGTACGTATTATGTAGAGCCTCCCAATTATGCAACAGTGATATCAACTGGCGGAATAAATAGTGAAAGAATATCTGAAAATGGTGATTTTCCATATGATTCTGGGAAATGGGAAGCAGATAACCGAAATTTAGCTTCAAGCTATTCAGGAGATTTGGAGTTTACTTTAGGGTTTAGAAACAATGCAACTACTAACTCTTTTACTTTAAACCAAGATGATTTGGGCATGGATTTCAATGTGATTTTAGATTTATCAGATGAAAATGCAGCAACTATTGATTTGGTAGCACAAATAAATCACATCGAAACTGCTTCAGTAGAAGGTTTGAGTATAATCCCTTCTGGGAAGGGATCTTTGCCTGTTGTAACTTCTGATGGAATTAGAATGGCTCATCACAATGGACTGGTTAATTTGGATACAATATCCAATAATTTTCCAATAAGTAGTGTTGGAGATTCGTTGTCAAGTAACATACCAGGCCTAACAGTACAAATGGGTAATTTTGAATGGATTTTAGATGGGTCCAGTGATCAGAGACTAGGGCAAGGGGGTTTGAATTATGTACATACAATGGCAGATTGTGGTGAATCAGGTGGATATTATTGTATGGATGGCGGAATTGCGATGGGAAATACTCACCCTGTATTTTTACGAAGTGTAAGTCAACCATTCCAATTAGGATTGGGTGATTTAATTGGAGATAAATTAGGTGATTTAACATTCCTTAGTGGAATAAATCAGGATGATTTAGAAAAAATAGTCAATAGTGGGATGTCTTTTGAAACTGTTCTTGACCCTAGTTTTCTGAATGCTATGAAGCCTGAAGGTATCGAAAATAGTGAAATTAATTTAGAATTAATACTTCCAACATGGGCTCAGAATACTAATGGAGAATCATCAATAATATTGTCACATAAATTGAATGGACAGCATGTTGGTGAGTTTGGCCTTACTGGTTCAAGCTCTTTTGACTGGAATCATGCCCTGTGTTATTCCGGNCCAATTGCCTGTGATGATAACAGTGAAGATGTTTTTTGTAAATCAACAGAAAAATCATGTCAAAGNTCTGATGTGAGTTTGGACATATCAGAATATTCATTTTCAGAACTACAAAAAGGAATAGTCATTGAATTTAGTTTNAATATTGATTTNGCAGTTCATCGAATTGAAGTTCCAGCATCTGTCTTAGATTCTATGCAAAGTCAAGATACTTCNCTNTCNTTACCAGTTCTTCCTGTCGATCTTTTAAAATTAATTTTGGACATTGCCGATAGAGGAGATGATCCTTATTCAACCTCTTTTTCNATTTGTGACGANCCGGCGATAGATATTTGTGAAGGAGATCNGGTGCTNGAGTTCTCGTCAGATGGTTTGTCTGCTTTCACTAATGAATTTGGTGAAAGTGTCACCAGTCTCATCAAATCAGAATTGAGAACTAATTCAGTAATAGGAGATATTAATCTCGATGGTTTTGAAATAAATACAACTTTGACTGGTTTGGTCGATAGTGATAATACTATTGGTGATTCTGAATCCATTAACTTAGCAATTAGCATACCAAAGGTCAGAACCACTATTGGAGTTGGCAATAGTTGGGGCGAAATTTTTGAAATAATTAATGGAGGAGATGCAGAAGATTTACAAATTAATATTGATGCTCCAAGATTGTCTAATACTCTAGTTAATCCTATAATGCATACAATGATGGGTGCAATGGATAGTTTAACCGGAACAATGGCATTATTCGCTGCGGCTAGTATGGCAGATGGTGTAGTGTTAAATGATTTATCAACAAATATCCCCAGTAGCGAAGGCATTGGAATACCTGTTGATTTATCATTAAAATTACCTTTAGGAATTTATATTGATGATCCTGTTTCTACACAAAGTGAAATAATAATAAGTACTGATGATAAAGGTAGACAAATAATTAATTATAGGTCTTCATCAAGTGTTGAAGATAGTTTAAGTTTTAATTTAGTAATTGGTTGGCAATGGATTTTGATACAGTTATTGCCCTATATTCTGATCCAGTTTTTATTTATTGCTTGGAGAATTAGAGTTAGGATGAAGAAGAAGAAGAAGAAGCAAAGAGCGGCGGAAATTAAATTAATTGAAGATGAAGCTAGTAAAAATAAATACATACCAATTGATACAAATCCAGAGGTAGAAGTGATTAATGTTTCTAATTGTAATATTACTATCAAAAAAAGAGTAAGTGGTTGAATGGTTTCATCAATAAAATCATCTAAAATCACTATTGCTTTCTTTCTTGTAATAACAATGGTATGTGCGCCTTTGAGTGGATGTTTAGACCCCGATGATGAAAAATTGACTGCTGATGATCTTTTAATCAATTTAAACTCTAATGGAGAGGGTCAAAGTGGGTTTTTCCAAAATATTGAGTTTCAAGCTAAATCTGCTATGTCAATATACATACCATATTTAATACAAGATGAAATTACAGGATATGTTCAAAATTCTACTGTAATTGATTTATCAAAAAGGGATTCTTTGGAATTATCAATCCTAATTCCTCCTAGAGCAGTTTCAATGACATTTTTTATTGGAGAGGAAAATAGAGAATATTGGCCAATAAGAAGTCAGGATGAGTCTTGGAGTTCTTGGCTAATCAGGAGCGGAGCAGAAGAAGGTGTTGGTAATGGTATTCAAAGGGTGACTGCCGAGAATAATAATTCATATGATTCAGTGAATAACAGTGTTACTACTGGGGGCCCTGTGATTTCTAAATCAATATTGATTGAGCGGTCGATGAGTGTTGGTGTTCCCGAAGGAGGTTTGCATTCTAGTGGTTTGGTGCATGGAAAGGATGTATACGACAGATTATACGAAATAACCGATCCAACGGATTCTTTTGACGTTGTTGATGGTAAAGTTGGATATTATGATAGGTGGGCAGGACAAGGTAATCCTGCCTATGAAGATGCGGCGATGTACCTAATTGATGAATTTACAGCTTTTGGATTAGAAGTAATATCTCATCGTTTCGAATTTACAGATATATTTGGTAACCAAAATCCAGAGTCTTACAATGTTTGTGCCTATAAATGGGGCTCGGAAGTAAAAAATGAATGGTTGGTATTTGGAGCACATTTTGATGTTGCTCCTCCGGCAAATGCTATATTATTAGACCCTCATATTACAGGACAGCGTACATATGGAACAAGAGTAGGCGCATATGATAATTCTGCTGGGACTGCAATGGTTATGGAAACAGCAAAGGCTCTAACAGAATTTGAAAGTAGAAGAACAATGGTTTTCTGTCTATGGTCCGGAGAAGAAGGAGGCAAAAGAGGATCTGATTATTGGACAGACTATTATGTAAAGGAAGATAACCCGGATGTGACAGTTACTAATTATATCAATTTAGATATGGCAGGAGTAAATTGGCCTGGTGGAGGAGGGGCCCCTCATGGAGATCCTGATCCTGCAATCGATGAAGATGGTTATCCGAAAGACGAGGAAGTGTGGCCAATGAGAGTCTATATTGGGCCTGGCCCCAATCATGATAAATTGGATCAGCCAGGAATGGTTGGTTTATCTAACTGGATTGGATCTGATGCTCTTGGATTGGAGGAACAAATGGGGACATTGGTTGGTCTAAATTATACTGCAGAAACTTGGAAAACAAATGTTTGGTTGGATATGGATAGACCCGAAATTATAGTTTATGAAGATACAACTGCTAGAAGTGACCATGCAAGCTTTCAGGATAATTTAGGGACAGTAACCGTTGGTTTTGGGGGTTTGGTCGATGGTTATTGGTGTTATCACCAAACATGTGATACATTAGAAGAAATGGAAGAGTGGATGGACACAATGGGCAAAGGATATGGTGATGAGAATACTGGTGTCGCGAATTTAGTAAATAGTTTAGATATGATCACGTGGTGGTCTCTTCTGACGTTTTTTCATTGTGATGAAAAGCCCGTATTAAATACCGCAAATTAATTTTTTAGAATGCTAATATGTCTGAAACATAATTTATTGTTATCCAAATACATGCCAAAGATATTGTTAACCAAATATAAAATGTGGTTTCTGACCAAGTCTTTATCTTCTTTCCATCCAGTGGACCAAATGGCAGCATATTGAATGCTGCTAAAATAGAATTTCCCCATAACCATATCCTTATCATTGAATCCAAGTGTGAATTGAGTCCTCCCATTAAAAAGGCCATAAAAATTCCTAAGCACCAAAGAGATATATTTGTGACTGGTCCTGCTAATGCAATGCGGCCAAACTGTGTTTTTGTTGTTCTCCCAGAAACCATAACAGCGCCTGGTGCCATGAATACGATTCCAAGAATAGCGGCCAAAATTACACCAAATCTTAATCCCGCAGGGTTAGCTCTAAATTCGGCCCAGCAACCATATTTTCTTGCAACTATTTTATGTGCGATTTCGTGTAATAAAAATGCAGGAGTTAATGCAATGAAATAAAGTACTCCTGAGTATATGAAAGAAGTTGGGTCACCTATTGCTCCGAAAATTCCCTGAGACGCCATAAATGCTAAAGCAAGAGTAAATGCCATTGTTGCTTGAGTTAGATGTTGAATTTCAATTTTAGAAAAATGCCATATTGAGCCTTTATGAATTGGTATAATATATCTCTCTTGGGCGCCAAAGTAATCATTCAGAATGTCCTGGAAAGGATTCTGTTCTGAAGAAAATGTTGAGTTATTTGTTCTGGTACCATTATTTCTTTCTTTGGAATTTTTTTTATCAAAAGGGTCATCATCAAGCCACCAAGCACGGGGGTCTCGTTCTGCTGGCATATATGTTTCACCCTTCAAACTCCTATCAACCCGTCGTTAATTATCTTCTTCTTCCAATAATTTACCAACTTCTGATAATAAATCATCCCATTTTGTGTCTTCTTTGATTATGTCTTCTGTAATAAGTTGTAACAATTCTTCTCTTTCAAAAAAGTCTGGAGGGTTGTCATTCCATTTGTTCTGATTAGCAACATCTCTAATTATTGATTTGTTCTTTTTTAATCTCAATTCTTTAAATCTTCTCTCAATTTCTTCAGCTGTTTTGGCGGGAGAGATTCCATTGTGTTTATCTATTAAAGATGCATAATAAATCATAGATTCACCATGTTCAGAATCATCAATATATTTGGAAGGTTGTGCCAACATTGTAATAAATTCGCGGGCTAGTCTGTCCGCTTTGGTCTTGGGTGGCCCTTGGTTTAGCCTTTCTCTACTTTTAGCATGGTTATTGATACAGTTCCTACACCGTTCTGTTCCTGCAATATCTTTAGCATCACACATCAAACAACAAGTTGCGAAACCCATCTGTTCCATTGCGCGACGTGGCAGTGCCATGTACTCTCGAAACGATAGTGACGCATCAATACTACTAATCAATGATTGAAAAGTTAATTGTTTACTCCATCTAAATTTTGATATGTATGAAG
>NHGE01000006.1 GCA_002172375.1 Euryarchaeota archaeon TMED129
CCAACCAAAGAAGTAAGAGTAATAATAGTACTAATGGGAAGCAGCAGATCCACAATATTTTTGGAACACTTTCAATTCCCATACCTTCAAGCCTGTCACAGATTCCATTATCATCATCATCAATTGGTATATGGGTACTATTTTTGGGATCTGTTGAACAATCAATCTCTCTGGTATCATTCCAGCCATCATCATCATCATCATTATCTTCTATGAGGTCCATTAATGCACATTCAGCAGAATTAACTGCATATTGACATGTTACTTCATCAGGCAAACCATCGCCATCTGTGTCAAGCCATGCAGTAGAATCGTTGGCGAAATCATCTATCAAATCCGCTCTTCCATCTCCATCATCATCATCATCAATCATAGCACATTTGCCATCATTATCAATATCAAGTGGATATGATGTTGAATCAAATGGTGAAGTTCCACACTCTAGTTCTTCAGCATCTGTCCATCCATCTTCATCACTATCAGTGTTATCAACAACTTCTGGTAAAATATCAAAATCAACAGTATATCTAAATTCATATTGTCCATTTGTTGCTTTAATTGTATGTGAATACTCTAAGATTAAGTGATTAAACTCTTTTAGAGGTACGCCTGAAATTATTCCTGTCACATTATTTATTGCTAATCCTTCAGGGAGTTGTGGAGTTACACTGTAGTTTAGTATATCTCCTCCCGTTGGAGCAATTATAGGTACAATTGGTTGTATTTCTTCTCCTACTGTCGCTATTATCTTATCATTTGGATAAAAGAATAATATTGGAGAATCATCAACATCATCTACAAGGTCGCATAAATTATCAGAATCTATATCTCCTGGGAAATCATAAAATTCTAGTGAGTCTGTACCGCATAACTCTTCATCTTCATCTGTCCATCCATCGCCATCATCATCTTCATCTAAGTAATCAGGAATTCCATCCAGGTCCGTATCTAAATATTGAGAAATTATCGAAATATTATAAGAATCAATATAGATCGAATTACTAGCAGTTATTTCAAATATAATCAAGTCAAAATCGATATTTGGTATACCAGAAATAACTCCATTTGTTGTATTGAATGTTATCCCTCCAAACATTTCCGGTAGTATGCTCCAACTGGTTACATTTCCTCCAAAAATCATTGGTTCGAGGTACAAATAATCTAAATCCACAGTTAGATTAGCATAATCATCTAAGTAAATTAATTCAAAGTCTGAATCATCAGTATCTGCAATTGAAGACCTGAGTGTAATTGTAACTGAATCACTGTGTTGTGAGTTATTCGCCCAAATTGTGAATGTGGAAAGATTAAATTCATTTATTGGGGCACCGGAGATAGTTCCAGTACCTACAGAATTTAACGATCTATAGGCAATTCCCTTGTCGAAATATAATCCTTCAGGCAATTCTGGATATATTTCCCATTCTCTCACATCTCCTCCATATGTTGTTGCTACAAGTATGTCCATTGGTTCATTAACAAATAGATTCTGAGCAATGCTGGAATATGTGAGGTATATCGGGCTGTCATTTACATCATCAAGACCATCACACACACTATCTCCATCATTATCAGTTGGGTAATCAGTTTCATCTGTGGTATCGGTTANACAAGTTATCTCATCAGCATCCAACCAACCATCATCATCATCATCATCGTCAATTTCATCAGGAATTCCATCTCCGTCAGTATCCAGTAATATTGATAATATTTCGATTACATATTCTGATGAGTGTAGTGAGTTATTTGCCCAAATAGTGATATTTTGAGATTCAAATAATGATGTTGCTATGCCCGTTATTGCTCCCGTATTATTACTGAAAAATAAACCATCAGGAAGCTCTGGATATATTTCCCAAGTAACCACATCTCCTCCAAAAACCATTGGATGTAAAGCATCTGTGGTCTGATTGACTATGTATATTACTTGCTCAACTCCATATGATAGGTATAATTGACTATCATTTATGCTGTCTTGTCCATCACACAAACCATCTCCATCACTATCAGTTGGAACGTCTGTTTCATCCAAAGTATCTGTTAAACAGATTATTTCCTCAGTATCTAACCAACCATCGCCATCATCATCTTCATCAGTCTCATCAGGAATTCCATCTCCGTCAGTATCCAATAATGATGAAGTAATTGTGATATCAAATGAATCTGAATATACTGAATTATTAGCCCAAATAGTATACAATGATGCATTAAAGGTTGTAATTGCCATTCCAGAAATCACTCCATTANTAGGGTTGAGTAATATGTTTGATGGCAATTCAGGGGAGGCTTCCCAACTAGTTATTGCTCCTCCAGAAGTCACTGGGACAAGTGGATTAAAACTTTGATTGACTGTTATATTTAGATTATCTGTTAAGTAAGAAATTACAATTATTGAATCATCAGATTCATCTAGTGAATCACAAATACCATCATTATCCATATCTGAAGGTACATCGTTATAGTTCAAAGGATCATTCCCACATGATACCTCATCTGAATCAGACCATCCGTCATTATCATCATCAAAGTCTGTTATATCTGGCANTCCATCTCCATCAGTATCTAATAATACTGAGATACTCAATTGTGCATTTGCGGATTCTCCAGCGGAATTGTTTGCCCAAATCGTATATATTGTTCCATTCATCACACTCTCAGGAGTACCCCATATTGTTCCATTGTTTTCGCCAAATTCCAATCCATTTGGCAAATCTGGAGTAATATTCCATGAATCTGGAGCAGAACCAGAGGTCTGTCCAGCGAATGGTTGCATTTCACTTCCATTAACGAGCTCCAGGATTGAAGTGGGGAATGTAAGGCTAATGCCACTTCCCGTTACAATCAATGTAAAGTTAGTATATGCTGTTCCTCCACTATTAGTTGCTGAAACAGTATAATTTACTCCTGCAGTCGTTAATCGTGGAGTTCCGTATATCCTTCCTGACTCATTGTCAAATGACAGCCCTAAGGGAAGACTGGTAGGGGAAATTCCAAATGAAGCTACAGCCCCTCCTCCTAAAGTAGGATGTACATTTACTACAGTATCTCTGCCAACTGTTACTGTTCCATTTTCATATTCTATAGTTGCTATTGGTTCATTAATCGTGAAATTGAAATTAATGTTTCTGGTTGCTCCATCACTACTTACTTGTAAGATATATGTTGATGCTGTTAAATTAACCGTCGGTGTGCCCCATATAGTTCCATTATCATCGCCTAATTCTAATCCTTCTGGCAACTCAGGAACTATTTGCCATGAAATTATACTTCCATTAATCTCCGCTGGTATAATCGGAGATATTGGAGTCCCTCTTTCAAATACATATTCAGTCTCATTATAAGTCACAGTAGGTTTTCCATTGCCGATTCCAAACGATATATTTAGTATATGATTTCCAAAGTATGTATCATTAACCCATATGGTGTAATTGACCATAGAGGAATTAGTCAATGGCGTCCCTGTTATTTCTCCATTTCCGGTATTAAAGGTCAATCCATCGGGTACTGCTGGATAAATAGTAAATGAATCTATATTGTCATCTGTTCCTCTCTGAATAGCACCGAGTCCCTTGATTTTAAATCTCATTAATTCACCTGATACTGGCATTTTTCCATCTACAGTATGTTCAACAGTATCCATGAAGAACAAATCTCTGTAGTAGTAAGATCCTGAATAAGGTACATATTCAAGACCATAATATAGGCTACTTGTTGAGGTATATACAGTTGCTTTTACATTATCATTAGAATCAAAACAAACGTCTTGCCATCCAAATATAAGGGAACCGGTAGGGCTATTATAGTGAGTAAAATTCTCTCTGAAGTCTATATTAAAATTCAAATCGGTCCTAATAATTCCTTGGAAGGATTGATAATATGATTGGGAATTACCAATAAATAGCCATAACCTATCTTTCGAGTCGACCTTCATATCGCTTCCCTTATGTCCATTACCTAATGCACCGTTAAGGTAGCATATTTCTCTGCTACTTTGAACAGTGTAATCATCTGTATTTATTTTGAATAGGACTAGACTATCAGAATAGACATTTTCACATGTGGTATTCAGCCAGTAAGAAACTCCATTTATTGTCATATTTGTAGCGTCATCTGTAACTAACAATGAAATTATCAAGTCATCATTAGATGCTTTTTCCATCATTAACCAAGTAAAACTACTATCAAATAAATTGCTTTCTTCGTGATTGGAAGATATGATGATGCCACCAGTCCAATTACCAGATGAATTTATGTTTCCTAATATGGCCTTATTGCCAGAATCTGCAATATAATGTTCGCCTAATTGGACATTTCCATATGCTTTCATTAATATGCTAACCGATCCATTATCATGAACCGCCATATCTTCCAGGGTATATTGATTCGGATGTAAGGGCTCAAAACTTTGATACCATGAAAAGTTTCCATTTGCATCCATTCTTACAATGAATGGCCTATAATAATTGTAATATGATCCATCTTCTGTATATGTCAAATCTCCAATTCGAATGGTTCTATAAGACATGCTCGACGTTGTAAAATATAAACTTCCTGCGAATGTTAATTCACCTGTAGAATTATTCACACTAATTTGACTTAAGCCTCCTCCAGTGGAAGAATAAGAATGCCCTAATAGGAAACTTGTATAGCCTCCAGATGGATTGTAGATGTCTTTCGCCCATCTTATTTCTCCATCATTATCAAAAGATATCGTATAAGCTGAGCCACCTCTATTGGGAAAGTCCCAATCATCACCAGGTAGATCTAGTACTCCGCTTGTATGTCCAATGACATACAAGTTACCTGCATCATCTAAAGTCAATCCACCTTCGTGACAAGCCGAACTACAATCTAAGTTCTTTACCCATGCCCATGTTGAATTACTATATCTTTTAGCTACTATAAGGTCATTATAATTACTACAACTAAATGAATTATCTACAGCCCCATCTGTTGCCCATTCTGAGATATATTGACAATTTCCATAATAATACAGGTTTCCTTCAGAATCATATGCATTGGACATTTCTTTTATTCCATTTGATACACTTTGTAAACCATAATAATTACCATATCCTGCATAATGGGAGGGTTTTGAAGTTACATATATGGTTAAAGAGTAAGAATAAGATGAACTAGAGCTATTAGAATATATGGTGTAAGTAGTGCCTTCGAAATCCGAAATAATTGGCGTCCCAGATATTATTCCTGTTGTGTTATTTATCGTTAATCCGGTTGGGAGTGATGGAGCCCAAACTTCCACTAATTCTTGGCCTCTAAATGTAGGCGTTATACTTTCTTCTTCTCCTTCTGTGAAAACAATACGGTCATTACCGTAGTCAATAACTGCATATTGTAAATTATCACATATTCCATCTAAATTGGAATCGGTGGGACTATATGTGTATTCTGGAGCCAATAATGGACTTTTGTGATGCATTATCGCACTATTTAGCCCTCTATTAGTAGACATCAAGAATAAGTCATCAAAGTCATTAAATTCTAGAGTAAGTTTTCCGTCTCTGTAGTTATAATCCCAAGCTTCACCACTAGTATTCCAAACTTCATTAGTTATCCAATTGGAATCTTCAAGCACAGAAATCATTAAAGCGTCAGAAGTATGATTAATCCATGCAATATGTGGAACTCCGGTTGAATTTGAAGCAATCACAACTCCTTCATTAATGCCAGTTGATTCTGCAATTATTTGATTACTCCATGAAGTGCCGTCAAATGTTGCTACCACCAAATCCGTATTATTGTACATCGCTGCATAAATCGTTCCGTCATTGGATATATGTAAATCAGCACGATAATTGCCGGCATCTGAGAAAGTTGTATAATCATACATTCCATCACTCTGATTCCTATTTAGGACTAGAGAAGGCTCACTCCATTCGACAATTGATTCCATATTCATTGAGTCATTAAGATCGGCATATGAGTGATAAAAACCAATCGGCAAATCAGAATTTCTCGCATTTACATCAAGCTGTAGTACATGTAACCTATCATCAGGTCCAAATACTATTTGTCCACCTCTTGCGTAAAAAGGTGCATCAAATGCAAAATCCGTATCTTCTTGGTAACTATGTACTCCACTACTCACAAGATAACTACCTCTTATTCTTGTACTAGAAGTGTCGCTATATTGTGAATCATAGGCTAATACAATTTGCCCATCCTGGCTTATTGCCAACTCCCCTCCTGATTCACCTCCAAATGAATCAAGTGAACTCCACATATTGGCCCCCCAAGCATAATAGGATGTATTGGAATTTGATCCTCTATAGATCTCGTCCTGATTTAAGATATATGTTAAGCCATTTTGCTCCTCAGTATCAAAATACCAATAATTATTATATGAGTAAAGATCAGTTTGTCTAGTTACAATTGAACCATCATACCTTAGTAATTTGGACGATAGATAATGTGCTTGATATGTAGCGAACAACTGGATTCCATATTCTGTAATTATGAAATCATATCCTCCGTAATAGGGGGAATCTTGGGATAGTGAACCGAAAAAATCTGTATGTTCCCATGAATCGGAAGAACCTACATCATGACACATTCTTTGGTATGTATTATCCCAACCATTGCCATCTATATCGTTATCTAGTTTATCGCATATGCCATCGCCATCATAATCTACAGGTGTAGATAATGAACTCCTCGGCATATATCCACATGCTTCTTCTTCACTGTCTGACCATGTAAATATTGTATCATCTTCTGCAGTTTTGACTGTAGGGTCATCATCATCAGTATCTACATTATCTCCAAGGCCATCACCATCAGAATCTATCCAATCTCTTACGTCCAACGGCAAATCATCATTTACATCTATGTAACCATCATTATCATCATCTCTATCCCATATATCTATCCATCCATCNCCGTCAGTATCTATAGGTACAAGATTAATATCGGTAATATCCAAGTTATTGCCCATTTCNCCAGTACTNTCTCCNATNTGNANNTGTNTTTNCAATTCCGAGGATCCCATNACTATTGTATCCCCAGCACACGACTGAATCATCAAAAATAATCGCACATGTGTGACGAAATCCAGCAGAAATATATTTAATATACGTAGAAGGTAACTGTGGAGATGTTAAATAATCTCCCATTTCATTNNTNTNNTCTCCAATATTAAGAGTGTTTCCAATACCAAGTTGNCCATTTGTATTTAATCCCCAGCATTTCAAATCTTCATTATCTAAAATAACACAAGCATGANNGTCTCCCAAAGTTATAGAAATTGCAGTTCGCCCCACACCCAAATTTACAATTTCTAATTTATCTCCCATTTCATCGGCCCCATCTCCCAGAGTGGTTGTATTTTCCGTTCCAAGTTGCCCGTATGAGTTAGATCCCCAACATTTTACGCTTCCATTGTTGATGATTACACAATAGTGATTACCTCCAGCCTCTATTTCTAAAGCTGTTATGTTAACTCCTAAATCCGATATTGCTAAATTATTGCCCATTTCGCCAGTACTGTCTCCAATATTATTTGTGTTTCCAATTCCAAGCTGTCCATTTGAATTATGNCCCCAACATTTTACTAATCCACTATCTAGTATGGCACATGTACTGTACGGATTAGATTCAATTTTGATAGCAGTCCTACCATATCCTAAATCAACACTTGCTAAATTATCTCCCATTTCACCAGCATTATCTCCGATATTCACAGTACTTCCAATTCCAAGTTGCCCGTATACGTTATATCCCCAACATTTAACCTCGCCTAGATTGGTAATTATACAGGTATGAGCATAGCCCGCTGTTATATCAACAGCAGTTACATTCACTCCTAAATCGATGGTTGTGTGCCTATCGCCCCACATATCATTAGCTTGATTACCAATATTTGAATTATTTCCAATTCCAAGTTGCCCGTATCCATTATAACCCCAACATTTCACACTATAATTATCTAGAATTGCACATGAATGCAATCCGCCAACAGCTATATCGATTGCAGTCCTGTTTGTACCTAGTGGTACAAAGGCTTGGTCATCTCCCATTTCATTTATGTTGTCTCCAATATTTGAATTATTTCCAATTCCAAGTTGTCCGTATCCATTATATCCCCAACATTTTACATGTCCCTCATAAGATAAGGCACAACTATGCGTTTGGCTGAGGGATGAGACAATTTTCTTTACATCATTGGGGCCTGTAGCGTGGTATTGACTATCATCTACAAATCCTAAAGTTGTCACACCATCAGAACTATCTATTACCATTACAGAGGCACTTGGCTCTCCTACATTGTCTGTACTTGACCCTTCGCCTAAATTACCATATGTTCCCATGCCCCAACACAACACAGGTCTTGCATCTGTAGTTTCATTTTTGTAAAGGGAGCAAGTAAAACCCGAACCCGAGGAATCTGACTCTTGTATTGAGACTGCGACTTCTATAGGAGTAAATCCAGGCACTACACTAACACTAACTGGAGTTAGTGATCCAGGTCCAAAATTATTATCACCAAGTTGTCCTGTAGTACCAATTCCCCAACATTTTGTTGCATTGTCGATTATTGCACATCCATGGGTATCTCCAATGTCAATTCCGCTTACTGGGCTGGATCCTCCATCTAATGAAGTTCCAGAGTGGTGATATACTGAATTACCCGTTAACAGGGGAGTGTAATATCCTACTGTAGCTAAATTTAAGTTACTGTCTGCACCATATACTAGGTATTTTTTACCATCAAGAATATCAATTTCCACATTCGAGTAATCAGTAAGTCCCGCTCCTCCTGAATACTGTGGCATTATTGTCCAATCTACACCATTCCATGATGCCAATTCTAACTTCCCATTATTGGAATTTCTATATGCAATGTGAGCTCTATCTAGATCATCTATGGCAATTGCAGTATGACTACTATCACTACCTACTGAGGATGTTACAGTAATAGTCCATGAAATCCCATCGAATTTTGCATATTTTATTTGATTATTTGTTGCATCAAAGTAAGAGATATGCGGATTACCATCGCTATCAAGATCAATATCGGAGTATAGTCCGACTTTAGTTGCGGTTTCATCAATTACTGTAGTTTCCCAAATCCCAGTAGAGATATTAATATTTGAATATTGTAATTTACCATTACTTTCACTTCCATTGTAATATGATAGATGTAATTGATTCAAATTGCCATTGCCTGTATTGATGTCATATCTTACAACAGATCCTAATTGATAGTGATGAGTACCTACTGATGATATGTTGTATATTGAATCTACACCTGAATGGAGAATTGAATATTCGACTTTTAATGATGTAAAATTGTAGTAAATAAAATGCTTATTCCCATCATTATCCATTACAAGAGAAGGCATGTATCCAACATTGTTCCCCCATTCTATTGTCGACTTATTCCATGACGCTTGATTGTCACAAGAATTTTCACAATACGTGTACTCCAAATCATCTTGCCTGTTATCAAAGTGAGCAATATGGGGATTATCATTTGAATCTACAACTATGTCTACTCTCCTTCCGATGCTATTGGTAGAAGCATCTACATCAGTAGTAATGTCCCAATTTGCTTCCATTTCACATGAAAGGGAACAATAAGCATAATGCAGATCTGCACCACTTCTATCATAATATGCTATATGTAATGAATCATTAGAATCAATAGTTAAAGCAGCACTCCTCTCAAGTCCCGCTGCGTTAGTTGCCACTCTTTCTGTGGTTAAACTTGTCCCAGTAATGTTGGCCACATGCAAATCATCTGCGTAGTCATCAAAATATATGATGAAAACTGAATCTGTACTATTTATTGCTATTGAAACATCTCTACCTGTATTGCTGTAACTTGTCCAAGACGACTCAGTTCTATCTTGAGTCTTTACATCCAATAATTCCCATCCAGTTCCATTATAGTAGGCATACCTTACAAAATACTCCCAAGCTCCATTTCCATTCCCATCTCGTACCTTATATGCGATATGGGGATTATTCTCCGAATCAATATCAATAGAAGTCTCACCAATATCTCCAGAATTATAATAAGTGTCCCAGTTATTATCGATTTGGCTTATTTCCCAACCAGAACCATTATATTTAGCATATTTCAACTCATCATTCGTCTCATCTTTATATGAAATATGAGGCATTTCATTATTATCCAATGTTAAAGATGGATATTTTCCAACTGATCCCTCAGAATCTATTATGGTAGTTTGCCATAGAGTACCTTCCTTTTTTGCATAAACTAGATTTGAGTTAGTATATTCCCAATATGCTGCATGCAAAACTCCTGAACTATCTATTTCCATCGAGGAATACCATCCTCTATCTGCAAAAACAGTTCTTTTTATGTCTCCTGATTCATGAATAATGAGCTGTTTTAATTCCGAATCATCAGCATCAATATATATTGCATTCAACTCTTGATTTTGATCATAGTACAATGATGTACCTGGTTCAGAATCCGAAACATCACCCGTTCCTGTCAAATTTACTGTTTCATTCCAAACTGTTTCTGTATAAACTGTTGTATACCTGACTAATCTATGATTATTATTGTTATCTACATATGCAATATGGACTGTTCCCTCCGAATCAACAAAAGAATCGGGCCATTGGCTATGCTTCCCTGAATTGTCTTCAACGTCATATTTATACCATCTTCCTCCATTGTTATAGATTACTACTACATTATCTGTTCCTGTGAAGTCTACAGTAGTTACTCTAGGGTTATTTAGACTGTCAATTCCAAGTCTAATGGGGGCACTAGTTGATATTTGAATGCTGAACGTATTGATTTCTTCTATATTCCAATTAGATCCATCATTAGTGGCATATTTTATAGAATTACTGTTTTCTCCGTAGTATGCTATCTGGGTTAAATCATTAGAATCAATCTGTAGGCTAGAATATATTCCTGTATATCCACCAGGTTCATCGACCTTTTCAAATATCCAACTTGAACCATCCCATATTGCTAATTCTAAATTTGTACCTGTTGTATTATGGTATGCAATTCTAGGGTAATCATTACTATCTAAGCCAATTGAAGCATGCCGCCCTCTATCGTTACTATCATCTGCAGTTACAGTCGTATCAATCCATGTCGCGCCGTCATAGTAAGCATATCCTAAAGTATCATTTTTATCATCATAATATGCTATATGAGGGTGACCATTTGAGTCTAGCTCCAAGGAAGTCTCTAATTTACCATTCCAAGTATTCAATGCCCCTGAAATTGTAATATCTCTAATTTGTGTTTTATTCCAAGAAGTTCCATTGTATGTGGCATACATCAAATACAAAATATCGTTAGATGGATTAGAATCCCAAATAAAATAACTTAGATGCAAATTCCCTACTGAATCAATTTCCAAATCTTTAATTCCCCAACCGGCATAATAGCCACCAGCTCCTGACTCAATAGTAATCGGTGTTGACCATTGTGTCCCATTAAAGAAGGTATATTTCATATCCTTATTAGCAACCTGATGATAAACTACATGCTTATTGCCATTCGAGCTAACTGCAGTAGTCGCAAAATAATTATTAATTGCAGTAACTGGAGTTGATTCGGAACTATTAGTTAGTCTATTATAGTAAACCAGTGAGTCATCAGTATAATCATATGCAATAATGTTAGTTTGATTTCTTGAGTTTACATTTATTGATACTCCATTGCCTATATCGTTGCTGCCTGAGTAAACATATTCTGTATTCCATACACTTCCATCATAAATAGCATAACCTAAATCTTGACTTGAGTCATCGTAGTATGCAAGACTCCAAAGATTACCTATTCTAATTAATGCGGGATAATCTGGATTACCATCTGAAGTTATCACATCTGAAATCGGGCTATTATATTCCGTCTGTGATGATTTACCCCAACAAATAGATTCTAAATTATCCATTATTACACAAGAAGTATCGCTACCAGCATTGATACTGTCTACATTATAACTGTCCCATACAGAAGAAACTAAACTTCTTCCTGAAGAAAGATCAACCAACTGAGGTCCAATACTAAAAACGCCATTATATCTCGGATTTCCTAGCACATTGAAGTGTCTTCCACCATTGTAACCCCAGCAGTATGTTTCATCATTATCGTAATTCGTTTCTGCAGTGTAGCAAGAGTGACGATTTCCTAGTGNTATTTCCGATATTGAATTAGAATTAGTATTAGTTAGATAAACCAAAGAAGGAGCATTTTGATCATCGGTAGTTCCAAATGCATAATTTTTTGTGGATAAATCNTCTATTCTNANTTGACATCTATANCAATATATTTCAAATCCTAAAGAACCACTTGCATCAGAAAAATCTTCAGGTACTGTCATAGTTATTGTTGTCTTACCTTCATCAAATGTTAACCAACTATTATCATTCCAACTAGTTGAAGAATTATCATTAACTGTTCCTATTAAAACATCACCAGCCCAAACTTTAACCCATTCGCCTGATTGACCGTTGTTTCCAAAATCANGAGCATCAAATTCGAATTGTATTTTCGATCCAGGGACTAGGTTCAAAGTACCTTCTGGCAATTCATATAAACTATTTGACCAGCCATTGCGATAGTTCCATCGTAATATTTCATTTTCATCTTGAGTTTCTATGCTCCAATAATTTTGATNANNTNNACCAGTTATCCATCCNAATTGAGTGACATCATCAAAGTTTTCGTTGATATCGCTCTGAACATTCNAATCACTTATTCTTCCAAGTCTATAATTGTCGCCTTCGCCCCAACAGTATAGTTCTACTTTTAATGTCTTGAGACAATTATGAGATGTCCCAACTGCTAGATCNCTAACTAATTGGCCTTCAGGCAAAATTACATATTCNGGAGATTCATAGGAGGAGAACGTGCCTCTACCTAATTCTCCTGCAGTGTTCCTTCCCCAGCAAACGACGGTAAAATCTAATCCAACTGAACACGCATGTGCAGCGCCTGCATCTATTGAAGTTGCTTTGAATCCATCTGGAAAATCAACCATTACAGCAGAATTTATTGCATTCATGCCTACAGTTGTATTGCCAAGCTGGCCTTCTGAATTATCTCCCCAACACGCTACTGAATTGTTGGATAATAGTGCACATCCAAATTTCTCGCCTAATGACAATGCATCAGATTCTCCAATGCTNAAATCTCCAGTTACAGCACCATCATTGGCTTCACAAATGCCATCGTTATCNGTATCGGAAGGATAACTCGTACTATCTTTAAAATCGGTACCACATTCTTGTTCTTGTAATCTAGTCCATCCATCTCCATCAATGTCGAGATTAAGTCCTGAACTGGTCATACCCTTTTGCCTTAACAAATAAAATGGATTCGGATCACCCGGATAATGTGCAAATCCCCACATTTGTCCCANATCGGTAATTTCTACTGCCATCCACCCAGAATCTCCAATATTCTTTACTTCATTGTAATGCCACTGATTATTCTTTTTATGAAGAGTAAATTCTCCGTCCGGTGTACCTGCTAGTATCACGACTGTTGTATCTGGACCTGTTGCAATATCTACAACTCCAGTACTATACTCTGATGCTATTTCTTCAGTTGACCATGATGAGCCATCAGTACACGATGTTTCACAGTGTGAGTATTGCAATCCATTGGTCATATTATTATGTACGATATGAATTGACTTATCTGCTCCAATGTCTATAGCTAAAGATGCATTCGAACTAGACACATTTCCAAAATTACTAACTGTTACGCCATTCCAATTACTAATTGACGAATAACATAGATTGGAACATTTCGAAGCCAGAACAGCAGTATGATAATTCACACTGATATATGTAACCCAAATCTCGTNATCATATGATATATCACTATCTAGTCCATAACCTCCACTGTTTACTGCGTACGTGCCAACTTCAGACCAGGAACCTGAATTAGTGCAATCAGCAGATTCTAGACAAGTAATAATTATCATCTCTGTTGTAGTCAATGTAAAAAGATAGAAATTGCCAGAACTATCAATTTCTGCACTTAAAGTAGTACCGCCCCATTCTGAATCAAGCTCAACATAGGTCCATACACTATCTATTTTTGTTGCATAGACAGGCGCCTCATCCTCCATGAAGAAAATATGGGCATCATCATTCGAATCAAGAACAATGCTTGTATCATATATGTCTGCGTCCCATTCAACTACTTTCTCTATTGTCCATTTATTTTTATCAAATATTCCAAATTTTAATTTATTTGAGTCATCATCTACATATGCTATACTGGCACAGTTTTTCGATGTTAAAGTGCTAGATACTTTGTTACCAACACTACTGGATGTACTATCTAGTGCCTTTTTTTCTGCTATTGTNCCTTCTGCCTGAGNGTCACACTCAATTGAAAATGTTGGTAATGGCATAAAAAGTTNAACATAAGCTAAATTATCGCCCATTTCATTGACTTGTTCGCCCATTGCTCCAGTTAATTCTAAACCGGTTCTNCCATCTGCTCCCGTTCCCCAACATTTTANTTGTGCATTATCTAGTAAGGCACATGTGAACGCATTTCCTGCCTGAATTGAAGTAGCAAACCTACCACTACCTAATTGTATGGATTCCAATTCGTTACCCATTTCATTGTCATCATCTCCNCTNTCATATCCATCTCCATAGCCAAGTTGTCCAAAGCCATTGTACCCCCAACATTTTAAGACACCATTTGTNAAGATTGCACAAACATGAGATTCTCCAGCATCAAATGATGNTACACCGAGTCCAGTTCCTAAATTAAGAATATTTAGATNATCTCCGATCTCATCAGACTCATCTCCTTGATCTCCAGTAGATCCTGTTCCTAATCTTCCATTGGACCCATCTCCCCAGCAGGAGGCAGATGAATCATCTAAGATTGCACAAGTAAAATCGTTACCTGCTGTTATTGCTGTAGCACTCCTAGAACTAGGCAAATCAACCAATACTAAATTGGAACCCATTTCATTAGATTCATCTCCAATAGTGTTTGTGNTACCAATTCCTAATTGNCCTTGAGAATTATCTCCCCAACAACCNATTTGTCCATCAGTCCATAATACACATGTGTGGTCATTACCTAATGCAATANTTGTTATTGGCCCTCTATCTGGTAAATCTACATGAGGCAATTCTCCTCCTACTAAATCACCAGAATCATCACCAATAGTATTAGTATGGCCAAGCCCGAGTTG
>NHGE01000043.1 GCA_002172375.1 Euryarchaeota archaeon TMED129
CAGTATCTTTATCTGCTTCGTTACCGCTGTTCCATAGTTCGCGGTTGTACTCTGACACAGGGTCTTTGCCACCATTTGTAGTCAGAGAGTTTTCAATGTACCATCCACCAGGACCTTGGAAGGCGTGGGAGTACATCTTTGCCCAAGGGAGGTCTTCACCATTAGGTGCGGGCAAGAAACGGATCACGGCATAACCATTGCCGGTCTTATCCATTTCGGGTTTCCAGAGACGCTCATCAGCACCACTAGAAGTATTGTTCATCTTCTCTACTTCCTTTACCAGTTTAGAGGTAAGAGAACCCAGAGAGGATTGCTTTTTAAGATTTGCAAAAGACATAGGATTTTTGGATTAATTGGATTTGGCTTTTGTGTACTTCGTTATTCTAGAGGAATCAGGAGTCTTTGTCAATCTCTGCTTTCATCACATTTAACATTTTAGTCATGTTAGAAAAAATCATATTCATGTCAGCGTCTTTGGGAAGACCCATCATTTGTGCCGATTCAACAATGCGATTCTTCATCATTTTTGCTTCAGGATCATCAGATAAACTTAGACGAGCATATAAAACTCTTTGTTTATCGATCAGTTTTTCAAGAAGAGCCACATGAAATCTTTGCTCTTCTCTTGACATACTAGGAAACTTAAAGACGTTTTTATAAACGTCCTCTTGCAGTTCACTAATTTCTGTCATCTCTGCACGGACGACTTCGGATTCAAAGAAACTCATTTGACTAATACGACCTCTTTTAGAATTTTTTTATAACGGAATACATCGATATTTAGGAAGGGAGAATACTTTTTCATTCTCAAACTGACAGATTCCCATACAGGATCTTGTAGTTCACTATCAAAATTTTTTTTAAACCCTAGTATTTTATCAAGTATTACCAGGGTTTCAATTGATATGTCACCACCCAAATACTTCTTCAGTAAAATTGGATGCCCTTGTTTGTTTACAAATACAGTATCAAAGTCTTGATCAGAAAAAATAATTTCAATTTCTTCTTTGAAAACATATGATAGAGATTGTGTTCTCTTCTTCCATTCCGTATATCTATTTTCACCTTCTCTAATCATTTCACCAATCCAGAGTTTGTTTGGATCAGTGCATGTAATAAAGTTAGATACAAAAAAATCGATTACTTCTTTATCATTTTTGTTTCGTGATAATTTTTCAAACCAAAAACGATCCTTTCGTTTATAAAACGATTGAACAGTAGCACGACTTTTACCACAATACTTATGATAATCGTATTTTTCTTTTGTAAAATGATTTTTTAATGACAAATAGCTTTTGTAAGCATCAAAGGGCATCATTACTATAGGGGTAGTTTTGCTCTGGAACTTCTCTTCAGAAAGTTCAATTCTGTTGCTTCACCCTTTATCTTTTCTTTCAATGGTTTAGAAATCAATTTGGGAACTGATTCTATATCGATGCTATTCTTTTCGCAAAAATGAATAATCGCATCAATATAATTCATCTCGACGTTATCCATGACAAGAGATTCAATCTCCTGTGCAAACTTGGATGGGCAGAAGAATTTCTTTTCTAGTGCTTTTTCTAGTTCATTCTCCATTCTCTGACCTAGTATTGTGATGTACAAACTCTTTAATGTATCTAACTAATAACTTAATATAATCCCCTTTGTTTCTTTTGTCAAATACTTTTACTTCTCCACCAGGTGTAACCATAATGGTGATAAGTTTTTTGACAGGGATACCAGTCAGTTCATAATAGGCAGCAGCATAAAAAGTTTCTTGAACGAAATAGTTTTCCAACCATTTCTCTGGTTTAATCTTTTCTGATGTTTTAAAGTCAATGACTGCAAGTTCTCCTTCGTATTCTGCGATACAGTCAACCCTACCAGCTAGTCCGAGATACTCTGAGTACAGAGTCCTTTCGATAGCGTGTACGTTATTTATCTTATCCAGATATGGTTTAGCATGATGAAACATAAACTGTGTGAGAGGACGAAAGTCATCCCAGTTTATTTCATTGTTCCTCATGTATACTTCAACTGCTTCGTGGAAGTCTGTGCCACGGGTAGTTGCTCTTTTAGTAATACGATTTGCTTCTTCAACACCAACTCGCTTTCGCCAATTAATAAAGATCTGTCGATTATAAAAAGAAGTCACAGACGTAATAGAAGGCACCCAATCTCCATTTGGAAGGTTATAGAGACGGATGCCAGTTGTTTCTTTCTTATTTAATTCAAGGTCACCAAGGTAATTACAATGCTCAAAAATCATAAATTCAATTCCATTTTAGCAACTAAGTATTCTTTACAGAGACCAGACCTGACAATATCTTCAACACCAAATTCAATGATGTCCATAGATGGCATTGTTCTAAGGATTCGCATGAAGTCGGCAATACCATTCTTCTCTGCAGTTTTAACAAGGTCAGATTGTGTTGCGTCTCCGCAGAACATAATCTTACTGTTCTCTCCTATCCTTGTAATTATACTATCAAGTTCGTGGAAATTCAAGTTCTGGAATTCATCAACAATAATAACTGCATTATCAAGAGTAGTACCCCGAATGAATGAAGTAGACCAAAAACTTACAGTCCCTTGCGTCTTTAAGTTACCATAAAGCATTTCAAAGTCTGCTTCTGTAGGCAACTCAAACATGTACTTCACCATATTCTTATATGGTATCTGATAAAGAGAAGACTTATCCTCATGATCACCTGGAAGGAAACCAATCTCTCTGGTCGCTACAAGCGATCTAACAATATAGATCTTCTCGTAGGGTGTCTTGGTATCAAGAACGTCTCTCAGAGCGTTATAGAGCGTGATAAACGTCTTGCCTGTTCCTGCTGCACCATAGGCAACGATGTTTTGATCGTTCTTGTAGCAGCGGAATAGTTCTTGCTGATTTTCTGTTAACGGTTCGATGGTTTTCATCAAATCCGTATTGATTGGTTTCTTTCTTTTCATTTGTTTGTTAGACATTCCAAATGGAACTGGAGTTTGAGTCTTTCTTTTTGATGCCATAGAAAAGATTACACAGGACGGACATTGGATTTTGGTTGTTTCGATACTTTACGAAGAACATCATTCCAACCAGGATGAGATTTTTTAAGTCTGTCGTAAATCTCACCTACCTCCCCACAACCAGGGACGGTTGATGGGTCGCTCCAATCCCTTGTCCAATCAGGGTTCTCTTTACACCATTCAGTCCATTCATGAATACTCATCTTGACTTCTTTTTGTTCACCAGACTCTCTATTAATAACAGGATATGTTGCCATAAATCACCTACTCTTATTTTTATTTATTCCATTCCATTGCTTCCGCAACAGCAGGGAATTGTTCACAGAAGATCTCTTTCGCACCTAGTGCAAGATCCATATGTTCTTTCTGTGTACCGTTTGCAGAACGCAAATCGATATAATGGATCCATGACCTCACAGATCCGGTCATGTAGATTTTTGTGGGACATGCCAAAGGAAGCACAAAACGAGCACACTCCTTTGCAATTCCCTCATCAAGCATTCTCTGATAGAGATCCATTGCTTGTGAAAAATGTTGTTGCATCAACATTTCAAATTTCTGCCTGGTAAACGGGTCAATGTCATCAATAGAATTCTGACGATTCTTGGTGTCTTGTCTGCGTAGTTCAGGTAGAGGGATCGTCTTCGCGAGTAGGGAAGAATCAGCATAACGTTGTGAAAATTCTTGATAAGTAAATGAACGATGTCGAAGCACTTGGGCCGCGATTCCCCTGGAGGTGGAGAGTTCCAGAGTCATATATGCCTGCTCAAAGATACTCCAGTGCTGATGCTTCACACAATACTTGAGAAGACCAGAAAACTTTTCGTTCTCCTGGTTATTTGGATTCGACACACGGGCACAATAGGCCATGTGCTTCTCTGCGTCTGGGGTGACACTAATCAGTTTAGTCAGGGTATCCGTCATCGTCATTAAATACTTCGTCGTAATCTGCAACAGGGTAAGGAATGGGATCATCAAAGTTCTCCCGTTTGTCAGTGTAAGCATCAGGATCAGAATATACTTCCGATTCAAGAGCTTCAACCAACAGTTTTAAATTCTTTACTATCAGTTTAAGTTTATCTCTTTCCATAAAAAAATGGGAGGTAACCCTCCCATCCTAACACTATTCAATTGGTTTGGCAATCACTTAGTGTAGGTCTTGCCACGATAGCAGAACGTGCCGTGAGTCTCTTTGGACTCTACACAACGTGTGTCATACTCAACACCACGATATGAAGTGTGAGTAATCTGTGCGTCATGCAGACGTGCTGCTTTCTCGATTTGCTTTTTGATCAGTGTGAGTGTGTTCATTTGTTTACTCCTGAAGTTGGGTGAAAATTAACCTTCTCTGCTTACGCAGGATCCGTTTTTTCCCGTTCCTTCAGTCGTTTGCGTCCCATGGATAACAGTCTGGTGCAGATTCCTTTACGGTCTCAACCAGTTCAACCTTCCACTCTGCGTTCAGATTTTCATGTGCCTCAATACGGAATATTATGGCATCAGCATCTGGACAACTGAGGGATGAATAAAGTAATAGGTCAATCATGGGATGAACGCTCCGTTCCGCGACTTACTTGCGTCCCCTAAGGGATGAACGACAAGTCTATTATAGACTTCATATCTTATTTAGTCAAGTGTCCTCGTATCAACACGAACATTTATAATTATGGTCGTTCAGATAATGCAAAGTCTCCTTGAGATCCCCACGATGCTTAAGTCCAATAGCAATCTGTGGATACTGAGCTTCTTCACCAAACTCTGCATGAAACTGCTTGTCGGTAAAGTCTTTACCTAAAACATATTCGTGGAAGTCTTCGTGAATACTTTTAAGGAGCATACCAGCTCTCTCACATTCTTGACTACCGTTACTATAAATTACTGCTTGCATTTCTTTTCGTGGTTGTATTCGATTACAATCTTTTCATGAGTTGTGGTTTTATCTGAGCAAATATAATGCTTTGCTTCACCACCCAATATTCTGAGAATATTATCTAGTTGCATTTCAAGTGCAAAGGCTTTGTCATTTTCAAACTTCATAGATCAAGCTCAAGTTGTAGTTTACGTTCTTCTTCTATTCTATTGTGCTCTGCCCACATCTCAGCAACCATATCTACTGCTGGNGGTGTTTGNTAATGTGCTGGTGGTTTTGACTGCCACTCATCAATCGCTTCCTGTGTAGGAATAGCAATTCGGAAAGGAATATCATCCTCTTCAAACTCCTCATTCATCTTTTCATATATTTCGGGAGTGATTTTGATATCAGTCACGTTGCCTCCAATCGTCGGGTTTGTCTCTCAAAAACCAGTCTTTAATATCATCTGCACCATCAAACCCCGTTTTATAATTAGATGGGTCGGGGTCTCCTAGTCCCATCTTATTCATAAAATCATCTATACTGCCCTCCTGGATGTCTTGTGCTGCCTGACGGCGTGCTTTATTCAACCAGTCTCTAGCAGTTGTATGTGCCTTAGCTAGTTTCTCTGCCCATATCATATCTCCTAAATCTACTTGTTCTTTGTTGGCAATCTTTTGACAAATAGACTCTAATCTGAGTCTGTATTGGGTAGAGAGCATTTTACTTCTTTCGGAGTTTGGATTCTAAGTCTGTAGTTTTTTGAAACTCAGCATAAGCACCTTCAGATCTTTCCTGCAGAATATCCATAAGGTCTGCATAGATGACATCAACATCAACATAGTTGTTGAAGTATTCATTTAATGCTTCTGTTAGATACCTTTTGCGAGTCCACTCAGGTGAGTATGGTTTATACATGATGAGGATAATACATGCTAACGATCATAGTGCTATTTACCAAAGATGTCAACCGTCTCCTAACTTTTTGATATGAGACAGGTTGGATCTTTCGGATTTCTTCAACTTCTTATATTGTTTGATAATTTTTTCAATCTCTTTTTGAGAGACACTCAACTTTAATTCATCTTCTTCGATAAAACCAAGGCCACCCTGTTGGGTTTCTTCTTTTGAATCAACATAGTCATTGATACTACCTTGAATTTCTTGACGAATCAAAATATCAACTGCCTTTTTAAGGTCTTCGTCACTTGGTTTCATTTTCTTTTCTTTTCTTTCTTTGGTTTATTACCCCATAACTTTGGATTGATAGACCCATATCCAAAATCAATTCTTTGAACTGATCCTTTTCCATATCGATCATAGTACATGTCAAACATTCTGGATACTTTATTGCATCGAGTAAGATCAACATACTCTACACCATCAACAATGTACCAGATAAGTCTTGCGTCTGTAGGAAAAGACTTATCGTTTGCTGCCTCCAACGTTGTTTTTTCAAGAAGAATTTGGCAATCATATAATGAAGGATCTTCCGAATTATATGGAAGACTATCCATCTGTTCCTCCTTTGTTTCTACGGTTGCTGCCATGAACGACCTCCCCAGTTGATGTCAGGGTATGCTTCCTTTACGATATCCAAATTGATATTATATTTTTCAGTAAGACGTTTATCTTTTACATAAATCAAAACCTCTGCTTCTTTAGGATGAAGTCCACGAAGCATGTTGATGAACATAGTTTCTCTACGGATAGAAGACAAACTATCATTGCCACCCTTTACAAAGTGGTAGAGATTTTGATACTCCCTTCTCAGAGAAGTTTTACCTCTACCATCCAAGTCTTGACCAGTAGCAGACTCACCACCCTTTGCTTCCTTTGCAATATTTTCTGAGAGAGTTCCAGAGTATACAGATTGATCATCTGAATCTCCATAAGGAACATCTCCTGGAGGAAGCATAGAGATTACACTTTCATCGAAGTTCCAAATAAAAATAGACTTCAAAGAAATGTGATCGTATGTTTTAAGAATTTCAATCTTCTTCGCTTTAGATCTTTGCTTACTAGCAAGTTCAAGAATTTCAAAAACGAAAGGATTAGATGGCAAAGTTTCTGGCTCTGCCTTGACAGTAAATTGTTTCTTAGTTGTTGCTCTGGGTTTCCTAGGTTTTCTAGTTGTCGTCTTCTTCGNTCGTCGAATTCGTCATAGCCATTTTCAAATCGTACTGCTAAAATTTCGTCTGGTAAAATATTTCCGTTTTCATCAAACATCTCTGGATGTGTGTAAACGGGTTGGGTTTGATAAACATGGTCCTTTGCTAACCATCCTACCACACCTCCTACAAAAAAGAACATAATAGAGACTAATGTTCCTATTGTCAAGGTTACTGCTAACATCTTCTGTACCTCCAGAGACTATTTCTTTCTGATGTCCAGGTAGAAGTTGAAATGAAATACAATCTCCCTTCGGAAGAGAGCAACCATTTTACCGAACTTTACCTGAAAAGTTTTGGGTGGATCTGGTTTCCTCCTCCTATTTCTTAATAGTAATTCAACCCCACGATTAATGTGGGTTTCACGATTATTTAGATTGCTTTTTCCTTCGCCCTGGTCTTCGGTCATGACTATACCTCCACGCATCTTCTAGAATGCCATACAAATATTCTTTTATTTTTCTTGCTTGTGGTTTTGGAATATGTCCATAACCCTCACGCAATTGTTTGTGTTCATTGTCGGCACCTCCCTTGAGATATTCCTCAAGGTCCATTGTAATCTCACTAATTTCCCATGCTGTAGCACTCTCAATGAAAGAATCTATCTCATGTTTTTTGATTTTATTATCTTTGAGATAATTGTAGAACTTTAAATTCATTTGTCCCCCAAAGGCATTGTCAATAGCATGTTCAATAAGATCATAGATGTCGATGAGGTTTTGTTCCATTAGACCAGCTTTTGTTCCCTTAGATACTTAACAGTTTCGGTACACCCACCAATGAGTTCTTCATCTTTGACAACTCTTGGGAAGGTAGAACCTTTCCCAAACTTATCATAGAACTCCTCACGGGTAAAGTCCCTATCAAGTTTATATATCACATGCTTAACTTCTGCAAGCTCTAATACCTGCTGAACTTTGGTGCAATAAGGGCAACCATTCTTAGAATATACTGTAAATGTCATGGGTTTTTTTATGTCTTTCAAGTAGTAAAGTTGAGGCCAAGTATCACGAATGATCTCAGCCAGTTTATGAGGGGTGTCGTCGTCAATCACTCTTTACCGATGCCCAGTCTTGATCGAAAATCTCAAGACCCTTATCAGTAAGGATGTGGTCATACATTTGGTCAAATACTTTAGGTGGCATAGTGCAAATCTCAGCACCATTATACCATGACCTAATAGCACGTTGGACACTACGAATAGATGCGGAGAGAACCTGAGTCCTGACTCCATGGATGCGATACAGTTCAGAGATAGATCGTACAACCTCCAGACCTGCCACTGATTGGTCGTCTAATCGTCCTACGAAGGGAGAAACATATGTTGCCCCTGCCTTTGCTGCTAGGACTGCCTGAGAGGCACAGAAGATCAATGTGACATTGACCTTAATGTTCTGGTCTGACAGTGATTTACAGACTGCAAGACCCTCCCGTGTACAAGGGACCTTCACAGTACATACATCACCAAACTTTTCGTAAAGACGTTTGCCCTCACGATACATTTCACCCTCGTCACCAACAACTTCCATGCTGATGTCCTTCACACCAATGTCTTTGATTTCCTGATAGACATCCTCAGGATTTCTACCACTCTTCATAATCAAAGTGGGGTTGGTAGTGACACCATCTACCAATCCAGTTTTAAAATATTCATTAATAATTTCTGTGTCAGCAGTATCAAGAAAGATTTTCATGTAATTGTGTGTGTACTTCATTCAACGTGTACCGTCCCAATCATACCAGCACCCTTATGAGGAGCACACCAGTAGGTGTAGTCACCAGGATCATTGAAGACCAGATCGAACTCCTCACCTGGCAGCATTGCCAGAGATTCGTGTCCTAAGTCTGGACGATCTTCGACGATAACGTTATGTGGAGGTAGCATGTTGTTCACAAAGTGAACTGATTCTCCTGCGGATATTGTAACCTCTGCTGGATCAAAAATCAAGTTTCCATTTGATCCCATCTGAACGTCTACTGCCCATGCTGGTGCAGCAAGAAATAAAGTAGCGAGAAGTGCAAAAAAGAACTTCATCTAAGTTTATGCAACTGCAGTATATATTACGGTTGCAAGTCTTTATACCTAGGGTTTGTCTTTACTTCCTGACCAATCATTACCCCAAATTCCGTTACACATTTACTCCAGTTCTTTCTTGCCTCTTGAGTCTCTTTACTATGATTATCCCTGCCCCATAATTTTTTCCATACCAACCAGAGGTCACGACATTCGTCCGACTTCTCCTGTAAGTGCGGTTCCCTATACATGGGAAACCTGGGGGTTGGTGCCCGTGACTACTCAATATTTAGGTAAATATGTACAAAAAAAGACCCCCAAAGGGGTCCAATTTTATTCATCTCCATACAATCTTTCTAGTTTTTCTCTAGAAAGATCTACGTACATCACCTCTTCACCGTCAGCAGGTGCTTCTGGATGACGTGGTTTAGGTGGTTCGGACATCATCTTATTAATGTCACGAACGTTAGACCACATCAGTGCGAAGGCACCACCAGCAATGAGAGAGAAGCATACTCCGTAGACAAATACCAGGTAGTGGTTCACAGTGCGTTACCTCTAGGAAGAACTTCTTCTGGGAACACAAAGTTTTCATGTGGTTGGTCAACTGGTGCCAACCATGCACGAAGTCCTTCATTCAAGAGAATGTTCTTAGTGTAGAACGTTTCAAACTCAGGATCTTCTGCTGCTCTTATTTCTTGCGAGACAAAATCATATGCACGAAGATTGAGAGCAAGACCGATGATACCAATAGAACTGGTCCAAAGACCCATGACAGGAACAAAAAGCATAAAGAAGTGAAGCCAACGCTTATTAGAGAAAGCGACTCCAAAGATCTGCGACCAGAATCTATTTGCCGTGACCATTGAGTACGTTTCTTCTTCTTGTGTGCTGTCGAATGCTTTGAACGTGTTTGCTGCATCACCATCTTCATACAGAGTGTTCTCTACTGTAACACCATGAATGGCAGAAAGCAAGGCACCACCCAGAATTCCTGCAACACCCATCATATGGAATGGGTTGAGCGTCCAGTTATGGAAGCCCTGTAGGAAGAGTAGGAACCTAAAGATCGCTGCAACACCAAACGACGGCGCAAAGAACCA
>NHGE01000044.1 GCA_002172375.1 Euryarchaeota archaeon TMED129
GTAATTGGAGGAGGTTGTTGAAATATTTCCTTAGAACCTCCAAACATTGAATTAGCAACTTGATCTGAAGATGGTAATTCTAAATTAGAAGTAGTTTTTTCTCCATCCCAGCCATCTATAGTCATATTATAACCATCCAAGGTAGAGATTTCTTCCAATGGTGCATTGGCCTTTCTAATAATGCGCAGTGAAACTGAAGATATTCCCATAAATGCCACAAATCCGATAATCATTACCAGAACGTTGCCAGTAATCCAAGCAATATTTCCAGCATCAGGGCCGGTTTCTATTGGTTCGGGTTTGATCAAGTTGATAGATACAGTTCTAGTAGAAACATCTAATTCACTGCTAACTACTAATGAAACATCAAAATCTACTTGATTCATTANCAAATTCTCAAGATCTTCNGACCTTACATCGAGATATATTGTCACTTCTCTCTCCTCTCCTGCTTTGAGGACAAAATTGCCATCTTCTTCACCCAACCAAGCCCTGTATATTGTATACTGATTCTCGAGTTCGACCTCAGTCCTTACTTGTTGATCTTCAGTGGGATGCATGCTTGAGATAGTAAAAGAAAGAGAATAATAGTCTCCTGCTTCAGAAATTTCCATGGCATCAGAAAACTGTGAGGGAGGAGATGTGCGTAGCCACCCTACTGTCCCTACATTGAAAAGAGCCTCTCCACTACTCATTACTGATGCATCATTTCCAGAAGATTCAACGCTTGTAGCTTCCAAAGTTATCTTCCTTGAGCCATCAGCATCTGCGCCAAATGAATAACTCACAGATAAATTATAAGATGTACCGGCTGGNATATATGGAGTTCTACCATTATTTAGACCTGAAGCTGAAGTAAATACATCCGAGACATGAGAAAATGATATATCGAAGGCATCAACAGTGTTTCCTCTATTCCATATTTCCCAACGGAGAGTCCTATCATCNCTACCTGCACCAAATATTTCTTCAGTCATATCTAAATCAGGAATTTCAACAAGATATGTGACAGGTACAGTTACATAGATATATGCGCTAAATGAATAATCGGCATCAATCTTACTAGTTGCAGTTACTTTAACTTCATATGTTCCATTCTCAACTCCTTTATTCATAGGTAAAAGTAGTGAGATTGTAGTATCTCCTCCATTTGGAGGTATTCCAGCCGTTAACTCNGTACTAGTGGTTGGTAGTAATTGCCAATAATCAGTTGATACAGAAATATCAAATGACTCTTCAGTGTTTCCATTATTGATTAAGAATATCTCTACAACTTTTCCAAAACCATTGGCCGGAGCAAATAATTCATTTTTAATAGGAGCCACGACTAAATCGTGATAGACTGGTACTTCAATGTAGAGAATAGTTTCTGCCTGGAATATAGCAGGAGATCTGCCATTTGCAACTAATCTTAGAGTGTAAATTCCTGGTGCGAGTCCTTCAGGGACAGTAATTTCTGCATTTAGAACAAACTCTTCATTTATCGAAGAGTTAAGTAATGATATTAATTGGCCATTGGAAGCATCATACCATTTTATGTATTCTGAAGACCATTCATTCGTGTCAAAAGAACCTCCTAAATTCCACGTAGCAATCTGATTGCCATTATTCTTCATATTCATTGTTATGTTTGCTTTATCACCAGGCAAAAGTGTTGCTGCAGGGTTAGATAATTTATCTGGAGATAAAGTGATTGAATATGTAGGCTCAACTTTAACAGGTATAACTAATGCAAATTTTGAATTGTTTTGGATTCCATCATTTATATCGACTATCCAATCAATCTCCTGGACTAAAGTTCCATCAGGTATAGATAAATTAAACCAAACATCTGTAACAGTTCTTGCTTTAATGACTTTACTAACTACATAATTGTCATGATCGACTAGATTATTGGAATCTATTCTCAATGGATATTTATACATCCAAGACTGATTGGACAGGATAGTGAAATACCTCAGAGTAATATCAATATATCCTTTGTTCATTATCCTACAATGAAGAGAGGGAGGGCTTGGATCAGCCGCTAGAACAATGTAAGAATTAGGTAATGGATCATTACATTGTGCGTCTAGCGTGTATTCTGGATATCTCTCGATTCCAAAAATTAAGAAAGAATCGAGATGAATGCCTTCGTTGGCATCAGATCCATCTGATAAGAACAGAAGTGAAAGGGTGAAGCCATCGCTCTGATGTAAATCGGAAACATTCCATATTAACCTAGACCAATCTCCCTCATTAGTAGATAGGTTTTGTTCAGTATAATTATAATAATGAGTTTCATATCCAGAATCGGTTTCTAATAATATGGAATCGCCGTTGTCCATTTGCCCCCAAGCATTGGTTACAATTTGCATTGAATAATAATTTGGACTTCTTATTTTGACCTTACAAATATATTGAGAATAAAGTGATGACATGGCTGAATTGTAGCTTCCTTGACCTAGGCCATGTTCATATCCGTCCCCCCAAATACCATCAGAACAACCATCTTGATTACTGGTTGTCACCCAAGCCCAATGAAGTCTGTCATACCTATTTGATGCATATCTATCGCTGTCATCTCCTGAAACTTTCCAATGCCAATCTCCATTTGCACTGTTATTATTTTCCATTCTCCAAGTTCCAGTAGGAAAATCGCCATCCAAAGTTTGTCCATTTTGTTCATATCCAGCACCAAACCATGTTGGCCTTCCATAACCTTGCGGCATGTTAGTACAATACTTTCCTTCATTACCTTCATCGCCACAATTACCATTCTCCATATCATCAGACCATGCTGCTACAGGAACTTCTCGCTCTACCCTATTATTACCAGTATTTCCATCTTGCAAACCAGCATCAACAGTTCCAACTATAACCATTCCTCCGCCTAATAAACCATCTTCATTTAATGTACTATGAGCAGTATTGGGCGTCCAAACAAAGTCTAATCTTTCAGATTGTGAGCTCGATAAAGTAACATTGAATGTCCATTCTTTTATCATGAAACCTATTGGATGCCATATTTGAAGAGTAGCGTTTGCAGTTACTTGAGTAGGCTGGAATCCTAATTGAATAAATGTCACATTTATTTGTATTGGAGTACCTTTAATCAAATATTCTTGAACTGTAGAATTAGGCTGTATCCATTGCATTGGAGTCCCAGAGGAATTGCCTAATTCTATGTCAAGAGCCTTAAAATCTACAGCATCTGATCTAGGACTTACCTTTGAATCNTCAGGATTATCGAAATTTGTAGATGTTAACACAGGATAGGCACTAACTAGAAGAAAGGTGATAACGATGACATAAGAATAGAGACTACGCATGTACAAGTATTTGGGNTGAACTTTTATCTATGAAAGTATGGGGTGGAAGTTTAGTGAGTAATAAATTTGGAATTTTAAAAAATGTGTTAAAATGATAACTCTTAGATGGNCATCAAATGAAGACCTTATGTCTGTTGAATGTGACGTGAGCNTGTGAGTGTAGGCGGGAATTTACTAAAACGGTTTCACTTATTGATAATCATAATATGTCAAGTTACAATTGTTCCAACCTTTCTATTCTCAATTGCGTATTTAATAGATTTAGATCTTGAAAATGCAAGTATCGGACTGAGNACGGAAATGATCAGTTGGATTGTCATAGCAGGAATAACCTATGGAATTATTTCTCTTGGACTTGCTTTAATAATGAGTGGATATACTCCTTTTTATGTTTCAAACAATGGAGGTTGGCTTGCTGTAATGGGATTAAGTAGGAGGATTAATGATCCCGAATTAATCGATAGAGCGAGATTGAATGCATATAATACCCCACATGGTACAATGAGTAGGTTAGTGTATAATAAAATAAAAAAAGAGAATTTTGATATAATGATAGTTCATGGAGGTTTACAATTATTAGCGATACCTTTGCAAGTAATTCTCATTGCTGTTCCTCTAATAATAATGGAAGGTATGCCAAAAGATCTGATTAGGNCTNACTCTGCATTTCAATTGGGAATAATAGGCTATCTTATTGCATTNTGGGCAGCNATTAGAATACATCCATTAATTTCTTCTAGATTAATTGGTTTGGCATACTTGTTAAGAAATATTTTAGGAAGATTNGGNAGGATATCNTGGACAATGCCATTAATCCTTTATTGGATATTTGCAAGATTTTTCCTAGCATTNTCATTAGGTTGGTTGGGNATTGATTATGAGCAATGGCATGAGATGCAGTTGGAAAAAATAGTAATAAAAACTGTAGTGGATGAAGCCGTGATTCCTGAAAAAGCCTTACTTGACTCAATTGTAGCGATTTCAGTTCTACCTATGGCCACATTTACTACTTTCTCAGTACTCAGTGGAATGAAAGAGATGCCAGAATGGATGTTAGGTCAAGAAGAGAAATTAAAGAATATAAATATAAGTTCTCTGGAATTAAATAACGAAAAAGAGGATAGTAGTGATGATCCATTTGGTTTTTTTAATAATGATTAGTTACAAAAAATAAGATTAGTTACAAAAAATAATCTAAAGTGAAATTTAATAATTTCCAGCCTGAACCNAGAAATAATCCAAAGGCAACTATATTTGGACCATATAAGAACAAAAATAATCCAGAAATTAAAATTAAGAATGATAAGAAGAGATTTTCTTTGTCATTACTATTGAAGTAACTAATAGAACGTAAAGACAATGGGATAAAAAATCCTATTGAAAAGTATAGAATATTAAGAATAAAGTGTAACAAGTTACTCTCCTCTTAATTCAGAAAGTACTTCTTCAAGACGGTCCATTCCTTTAGATATTCCTGCCTTGTCGAGCGTGTAAGCAAATCTCAAGTGGCCTTCACCTGCTTCTCCAAATGCAGTTCCCGGAGAACAAAGTACTCCTCCCTTTTCTAAAATCGCTATGGCTAACTGCTCACTGTTATATCCATCGACTTGAACCTTAGGAAAAACATAGAAAGCCCCATCTGGAACGTGACATGAAACGCCTGTCATTGAATTNAGCCTATTACAAATTAGATCTCTTCTTGACTTGAATTCNGTACACATTAATGATGGATAATCAGAAGCGTTATTCATGGCTTCTAATACTGCATATTGCATTGCATCATTGCTACAAGCAGTAACATAATATTGCATTTTATTTATCTCNACCATAGCATCAGAATCAGGAGAAAGTACATATCCAATTCTCCAACCTGTCATTGCAAATGTTTTTGAAAAGGAATTGATTAAAAATAATTTATCATGACCAGCACCTAAAAAGGAAATATGTTCTTCGTTGTATATTATTCGATCATAAACTTCATCTGTAATTATCCATAAATCATTCTTTTTGGCAAACTCAACAATATCATCACGTTGATTTTTAGAAACTGTTGCACCTGTCGGATTGCTAGGAAAATTAACTAATATTGCAACTGTTTTTTCATTTACTCTTGACTCTAAATCGGCAATTGTTGGTACAAAACCATTATCAAAATTACAAGGATAGAAATTTGGCTCACCACCACAAATTACTGCATGTTGAGGATATAGTGGAAAATATGGCTCAGGAATTAAGACATTATCNCCTGGGTTTACTATAGCTAAGAATACATCTAAAAGGGCATTTGTTCCACTCATTGTTATGCATACGTTTGATTGATCTAAATTTGGAGATAAATGAGACCATTCGTTAGCTATTTTTTCTCTTAATTGTGGTAACCCAGCAGTAGTGGTGTACTTATTTTTACCCTGTTGCATTGCANGATTGAAAGCCTCAATGGCTAATTTTGGAGGTTGAAAATCNGGCTCTCCTAGGCCAAATTGTACTGTATCGTCCCCTGCCATATCGAACATACGCCTTACTCCTGTAGGNCGTATACTNTTTGCACGGTCGGAGAACCTCGNCATGGGCTGTCGAGGGATGGCTAAGGGTTTTAAGAAGAATTGATAAAAGTCATCAAAATAGCATTAAGGAATCAGTCATCGATTAGTTGTGCGTCTAAAGCGTCATCAGAATCNAATTTCTGAGATTTGTCAATTCTAGAAGAATTAATAAAGTTAGTATCATTTTTTCTCTGCAACATAATAGAATATCCAGCAACAAAAACAAATAGACACACGGAAATAAGAGTTAGAATAGAAAAGGGTTGATACTGGATATTATTGGAGGAGACATACACAGTAATCAATACTGGTAGAGAGTGCTGATCATCGGATGTTGCTCTAACTTCTACTTCATGATAGCCCCCCGATAGTTGGCTATGAAAAATTGGCAAATTCCAAATTAAAGGTGTTAAAGGGCCTATTTCAGAGGATGAATCATTGTCTCCTGACAATATCTGATTAGGAGCAAAGAAAGTCCAAGAACCACTGTCTATACGATATTGCATACTCTCGACACTTCCCATTTGCCCCCATGTATGCCCTATTANCTCTACACAATCTGAGCAAGAAGATGTATTTTCATAATTTACAGAAAGTAAATGATTTTGGATATATGGATCCATGGAAATAGTCTGATTGGTTTCTTTGAGGTGTATAGCAAGAGATACTGCAGCAAATGCATCTACCATCCCATATCCAAAATCTCTGTTCCAGTAAGGATCTATGTCTGGAGCACTTGGTTCTCCTTTTCTTTCAGAAGTTTGCTTGAGTACTTCTTTGATTTGNATTGGAGTTAAATCTTCATTCGCTTCAATTAATAATGCGATTATTCCAGAAACAGAAGGTGTTGCATATGATGTACCACTGCCTCTGCCAGTGTAAGTATTCTGTGATGCATCACCTCCAATGAAATTATTGCAACCTCCGCTAGTAACGCAGGCTTCTGCTTGGATTATATTTGATCCAGGTGCACTTATTTCAGGCTTTAGTTCATCTAATGGATTGCCATTGCCATTATCTTTTCTTTGGCCTCTGCTGGAGTAACTTGCTACAGTATCATCGTCCCTATCAATCGTATTCTGATCATCAGTAGCCCCTACTGTGATAGATAATGATGAAGACCCCATGCCAGATAAACCGTCATTATCAGGGCCATCATTTCCTGCTGCCACTGAAACGGATATTCCTGCTTCCATTGCTTCATCCAATATTCTACTATGCATATCAGTGCCATCTGAACCTCCATTTTCGTGACTTGTTATCCCCCAAGATAAAGAGATTATATCAATTCCGTAATCTTCTTCTTGCGCTCCTTGCCAAGCATCATCTCTATGATCTATAATCCACTGGATACCATTCATTGCAGATTCATAGAACTCTTGTTCAAGTAAATAATTCTCAAAAGGTCCTGCTCCTACATCAGTACCTATCCTAACATCAATTAGTTTGGCATCTGGAGCAGCGCCAGTAAAATTAGAGATACTTCCGTCAGCCTCAACTCCTGTTGAGCTAGCCATGCCCATGCATGCAGTGCCATGCTGATTTGCGTCATCAGGATCAAAAGTTCCATCAGTTGGCCTTACTCCAAAACCTGCTAAAATACAATTGGGATCTGATGGATTATAACAAACTGCATCATAGCCTGCAACGAATTTTCCACTCAATCCCGGATGTTCATTGTCAACTCCAGTATCAGTAAGTGCAATATTAACGCCTTTGCCAGTGACTCCTAAGTCCCAAGCGCCGGGATAAAAACTTGAATTACTAGCTTTTACAGAAGGAGTTTGGATGTCGCCGTAGAAAATAACTGAACCATATCTTTCAACCATTACTACATCTTCAAAATTTGTTAATTCAATAGCTTGTTGTTTCTCAACAGGACCTAATAAAAGGGCTTTTACGGATTCTAATTCTAGACGTATGTCAAATCCCATATTCATCAATTTTATTTTATCTTCCTCAGTTATTTCTCGAGAAAAGGAAATCCCAATATTTACAGGACCAGTAGCATTTTGAATAGAGTCATGAATTCCATTTCTATCTAAATCTAACGAGGTAGTCATCCACCAAGGATCTGGATTTAGCCATGTAACATCTTTCTGAGGAGGAAACTCAAATCCCTCAAATGATGAATTAAATTTTTGATATGTTTTGTTATCAATGTCTGATGTCGAATAAATACTGCCCATAAGTGAAGATGTTAAAATGAATATTAGAAGTGTTGCAACTTTGCCATCTCTCATGGGCATGCGACACGGAAATGTTTATTCAAATAAACTGACACATGTTAAATTACGTAATAAAAAGGTGGTGGGGGCACTGGGATTTGAACCCAGATCAGCAGGTGTCTTCCGCCTAGCGTGCACCTGGCAGGCGCACGCTCTCGGGTTGCGACAGGTCGGTGCTCCAGTTGGTCATCAAAACCATCAGAAAACCATCTCGTCGTCATTCCCGTGCAACTGGAGCCCGCTGTACTACCAGGTTATACTATACCCCCATAGGGATATCAATGCGAGAAACCTTACTCTTATGATGGTCTCGGTCATAATGATGAAATTAATGATAAATTTATGACAAAGGTCCAAAAATAATACTGAACAATATCCACAGTCCGAATATAGTGGATGCAATTCCCCATGCTCTAGGCCTTAATCCTATACTCATTTCTCCAAAGATTCTTGAAANTGGACCGAAAATTAAAGCTAAATTACGTAAAATAATTATTGAAAAACCTGCACATAGTATNAACAAAGTAAGGAATAAAATAGCTATTAAGGGNCCAAATAAACCTGATCTAGCGATTCCACCTATTCCNTGAGAAATCATATCCGGTGTCCTCAGCCATAAAAGCCAAGCAAGCCAAAGACCCAAGTATGCGTCTTCACTAAAACTTTCTTTAGATTTCCAAGAACGATAACTATCTGGTAATTTATTATATGCTAAATTGGCTAAAAATTCAATTTCAATTATTTTTCCTGATTTCAAAATAGAAACACCATGATAAGTGAGTAAACAAGCTAATAAAACCTCAATCCAAATCCAAAAGAAACCTAGGCCTAGAGAAGAAAATAATGCGACAGGTAATGCCCAATATGCAAATCCGACTACTGAAGAATACAGTATTAATAAACTGCCTGCACCGGGTATAAGAGGATCTTCAGGAAATTTGAATTGTCTTTCTCTGGGCATAGCCAGAACAATTAATGGCAAGAATGCAGTCGAAAANACTAGTGAAATAATCTGAATTGGATTGTTACCAGATCCAAATGAAGCTTTAATTGATGCTTCTTCGATTTCTGATGAAGACATTGANCCAGGCTTCCATTCCGTAATGAATCCAGCAGAATCAATAACTAAAACAGCGTCACTGGCCCTATTTGGTAGAGATAAACCCATTCTGGAATCATATTCATCTATTAATAGAGGCCATGATCCGTTTAGTTTTTCCGAATAAGAATCTAAATAACTTGCTTCCAAACCCTCGCCAGTTGCAATCTGCACATATGAAATATCTACTTCTGAATTCTTTAATGATTTAGTAAAATCATCATACTGAAGTAATGCATTCGGAGAACCATGTTGAAACATTCCAATAACCACTACTTCTGAATCTCCCATTATGTCAGAGAGAGTCATAGAGTTTGTATCGGGGTTGTGAGAAATTAACATGAATGGCGGCACTGCACCATTTTCTCTAAAGGGTTCAGAATCAATATCTGGTAAGTCGACTGCAGGGCCAAGACTGGCGAAAGCGAGTAGTATAATTACACCGTATGCAGGGAGAGGTAACATTGCTTCCTTAAGTGAAATAAATATCCACCCCAAAATGCCTATTGGGATGATGATTGCTGCCCACATTCCATTGACCAGAGATTGTGGATCATCCGGGACAATAAAACGTAAAATAATAATTATGTTACAATCATTCGCTGGATCTTGATCTGAAAGATCGATGCACATATCAACCATGTAATTACCTGATTCTAATGGTTTATCTGACGACCATGTGTAAGTTGTTCTATTATCTTCNCCAACTCTAATTCCTTGAGGGTTCTCAAAATGATACTGCCNTAAATCTTCATTNTCCCATTTTCCGTGGTACATNCTACTCCATTCAGTTGGCCCGACGATCTCAAAAATTTGATGAGAAAAGTCATCTAACCCCCATGGAGAAATTGGAGTCATTTCTACCCTAACCATTCGATTTGCATCAACTAATGCTTCAACTTCAATATCCAATAGTTGCCCTTCGAACATTATTCCCGAGGTTACATCATAGTTCCCCCATAGAAGTGCTCCTGATTCTACGCATTCATGTCTAACATTTATTGAGAGATCTATAGTATCGCCTTTATTCANACTAACATTAATTTGCCCTCCTTGAACTGANAATTCGTGTGGAGAAGTATATCCTTCAGACATTGAAATAGATTCTGTGTATTGATTAGAAATAACGGAAACTCCGCCCATCAACAGAGAGACTTCGAATTGAGTTTCAGANCCAACTGGACTAGGNAGGAAATCAGAAGCCTCACAGGAATTACTACTGCCACCTTCNAGAGAGGCAAACAGAATTACAGAAATATTNCCTTCAAATCTGAAAGGTTCGATTANAGGAGAGGATTGTACATTTAATATATTTGGATTCAAAGTTGAGCTAGTNCTACTAAATGAAACACTTCCTTGGGGAAATCCGGTCAAAACAGACCAATTTCTATCTAAAAATGGTGAATCTCCATCTCCTTTGATAAAAAGCATATTATTATCTGGATAATCATAAGAAATTCCTGGTCCATTGTTCTCCTCAACTGTTTGAGCACTTGAAAATGTAGAAATAAACAAAAATGTAATCAATAATAATAATATCGATATTTGATGNCAATTGTGTCTTTTTGAAGTCATGATAATACCCATTTATTTAGAAGATTAAAGGAAAAATTGAATCGCCCATATCGCTGCAATCGCACCAGAAAATGTTGATATGAAGTTTACACTGTGTTTTCCGAGGTATCCNCGATTCTCAAATAATGCTCCCAGTAANGAATCTANTTGACAACCNAGCCANCCTATTACTGTAANACATAAGAAAAGAAAAAATGGAGGAGTAGAATCTCCATTCAAAGCACCCAATAAAGTAGAAATTATTGCAACTATTANTCCTCCATAAAAGGCAGCTACNGTNCCNGTAGGAGACATTCCNCCATTNGTTCCTGCAGGAACTGCTTCTAAAGTCGTAATGATTCTAGTTCTNGGATCTAAACTTCCTATCTCTGATGCAAGAGTATCTGAAGAAGCAACCGCTACACATGCACAAAAGGCCACATAAGCATAATCATGGCCCCCTAAAAGATAATTAATTATGGCGATTATTGATGCCCCTCCTCCGTTTGCAAGAACATTTTTCCAACCTCTCTTGCCCTCATTAGATTCCTCAACTGAAAGTAATGATTTTTCTTCATATCTCCATTTAGTCACTATAGATGACATTATTAAAAAAGACATTAGGACTATTANCCAAGTCCAATGACCCAGTAAAGATACCGATAATCCAACCGTTAGAGCCGCCAATAGGCCACCCAAATCTAAGAAATCATAGAATCTGGATACAAGTAATAGTATCCCCACTAATATTAGTGAAATCAATAGTTCACTTGTCACTTCCACTCAGCCCCCATGTTGCTGTTAGTATATGTTATCAAGAAGCATTCCCCTATTATCCTATATTTATGATTTTAATCATTCGTGTTATTTGAATCTAAAATTTTTATACCCTTCAATAATTGATTGGCTATGAACAATATAGATAAAATCAGTATTAATGTCCAGATTATTGATATCAATGAAGAATAAGTTTCGCCCAATCCGTAAGATGCTGGGATAAAGTAAGATAGGTAAGAAGTAGCATTCCAAAATGAATGCCCAAGGATAGCCAGCACTATTGCCATAGATATTGACTTTGGTGGCACCATACCTGAAGGTAAAAGGGAACTAGATGTCGTAGATAATCCATCATTAGATAAATTATTTGATTTCGAGAAATTTTTAATCTCAAATTGATCGAATATTTGGCCAGAATTGTCTAGCAGTAGCCAAGGAGAATTAGTTTTAACAGAATCTGAATTATTTTTTTCTAGAATTGAATTAAAAGATATATCTGAGCCATCATAACCAGATAAATCTCCATCTCCATCAAAATCAATACCCGCACCTTCGATAAAATCAACAGCATCTTGAGACCAGGAATTGGCATACCATTCTAACTTAGTCTTGAAATCTGTTTCTTTAACTAACCACCCCAATGCAGTACCAGTTACTGCAGCCCATACTGCATGACCAGGAATAGATCCAATTCCTCTAATTAGGATTGTAATTGTTATTCCCAAGGGCCCGCCCATTAATGAGATTCCAATATATTGAAAATTTTCTATCAAAGCGAAACCTAATCCTACAGTAAAACCTACTTGAAAGCCATGTTTTGGTCCTTTTATTGATGGTAAAAATAGCGCCACTGCAATTCCTTTGAAAATTTCTTCACAAAATGGAGCACTGATTGCAAGTAAGCATAAATCACTGGCCCATAAAGGGAATGTGGAAGGGATGATTGCAGGTGCAGCAAAACTATTGAAGATAAATGCTGGAAATGCTGAGGCCATACCTGCTAGTAACCATGACTCAGCATCTCTTCTCTTTGTAGGTAAACCCAATGATTGTGTAGAAGTTCCCCACCAAGCAAGTACGGGCAAAGAAAATCCAATTAACCACAATGGAATTGCAATGATTACAAATAATAATACTCCAAATAATTCAGTAGATTGAGAGAAAAACAAGACTGAAATAATAATTCCGGTCAAAACTACTGAAATAAAAACAAACCATAATTGATTTGTAGGGGGCAAATCGAGTACAGAATCATCCCTTATTATGTATCTTTTTAATTCTGTCTTCATATCTGTTTGCAATGAACCGCCAGAAGGTAGGGGATGGAGATATTGTCCTTTCACGCTTGGGGAAGCTAATTTAACATGTATCAACCGAGGCCTGTACAGACGTAATATGATGAAAAGAAGTGGTAGACTACAAAGGCTACCCGATAATGTCATGATTGGGTTGCTGTCCATAATTCCAACAATGATGAAAAGAGATGTATATAGTAGGAAAAAGGCAGGAAGAACAGTACCTATCATACTAAAATAAATTTTCCATGGACTACTTTTTCTAGCTATTCTGATATCATCGGGGGCTTTAGTTAGCCTAATTGGATTAGGAATTCTGAATTTTCTATTTTGAGAATCTACAATGATTTTCTCATCACTCATTTTCAACAAATCCTAGTGCCACTCAGATCGCCCATCACTCTTGATGTACAAAGCATCCGGTGCGGTTTTTCATCACAGTGGCATACCTCCGAAGAGGTATCTACATATTGGATTTCGCACACTTACATTATTGCTCCACATAGGCCACAAAATAATTCATTTCGCTTGTTATCCTTTTGCATCGTCCACTGACCGCAAGCGGGACAGGGAGGCAATCCTCTCTCACTTGGCTTAACTGGAGGGCCACGAAAAGGTCTTTTCTTGGTAACTCTATACCATCCTTTTTTTGGCCTCTTCACTTTAGGCAACTAATCACCATACATTGCAGAGAGGTATTTATTCAAGATACTTCTCATTAATTCTAATGTATCAAAGTTAGAAAGTATCAAAAAATGAAGATATGCTCTGTACAATCTTATTATAGAAAAAGTCGATTAAATCACCAATAAATATAGAAAGGAACAAGAGTGGAATTCCTACAAAAATAGCTATAAAATATACATAAAAGACAAACCATCTTTTTTGGTGATTTTTCTTATGAAATTCTATGATTGGGGAAAATATCCATAATATTAGTGAAACAATTTTATTTAATGGACTGTTCTTATCTCTATATTCATTTATTGTGAAGTCAACAACATTTTCCACAATGTTTTCTGTGATTTCTTCAGGAGTTGGAAGATTGTCTAGCACTTCTCCCAAATTCTCAACTGATTGAATTCCAACAGAAGTACCATCAGTCCTCCAATCCGAGTTAAAAAGTTGATAAAGTTTGACAAAATACATCCTTAAGAAAACACAAAAAAATAATGCTGGAATGAATAGAATTCCTGAAGATGAGACAGTTAAAACTATCAAGAGAAAAATCCAAGAAATTTCGATAATAGTTGGTGCTTTTTCGGTTTGTATTTTCTTATTTTCTGGTTTTGCTGCTTGGAAAAAGACAAAAACGATTAGAATAAGAAGGAATCCTAGAAAACAAACTCCTTCGGTGAATCCTTGTATATCGCTCATACATTATCGAATCATCAGACCTTTTTGAAAATATTTACGATGCATGGGAGTTCAATACGATATTTATGATACCGGCGGGATAATTTACTTTACCTACATCACAATGCATGCAAATTACAATAGTTGGTGCCGGAGTCTCGGGCTTATCAACTGGAATAAGATTATTAGAACAAGGATACAA
>NHGE01000045.1 GCA_002172375.1 Euryarchaeota archaeon TMED129
AGGCAATCGTTTGATGATCTTGTACAGAATAACCTGTAGCAAATGATGCTAATCCTAGGGGTCCCCAAGTCTCTCCTTCATCGTCCGACCATTCAACAGTCATTCCTGCTAGAGCATGCATATCAAATTTCATCACCCTATCAGTCCACGGATCTACATAGACGTAAGGATCATTACTATTAGCAACAGAACCTTGGTATGTATTTTCACAAGTGTACTCCAAATCTACCATTTCAATCATATTTGAACATCTAATTATAGCTGTTGATCCGCCGGGTCCATTGCCCCAACTAGTCATGAAAAGATTATCTGAGGACGTAATTCCTATTGTAGGCTCAAATGTAGATACACCAATTCCATAGTACGTACCTTTTGCACATATTGGAATATTTTCTCCCACTAAAACAGAAGAAAGCTCCGAAGTTTCTATCGTAAGTATATTTGTAGAATTAGGGAAATGATACCAAGTATTATTTGCCACCCCATCGGGACAAATATCATCTAAAATTGACGTTTCTACTGTATTTTTTGTCGATTCATTACCCAGACAACCTGTAATTGTCGATGAAACAAATAAAAGTACGATTACAGTTGCTGCACCTTTCACAACCTACCGGCAACCCTTTTTATACATCATATGAACTGATGAATGTTCTATTACATTTTTAGAGTAGAATTGCCCCCTTCCGGAAGAAATGGAAGTTGCACAATCTCTCCATACAATGCAGGACCAGTCATTATAGTCCCAATTATTGCTTCTTCGTTTCCGGCGGCGTTATGTGCCAAAGCAATCCATGGACGGCCCTCATCGTCAATTTCCACATCTATAAAATCTCCAAAACCACCACATCTAATATTACCACAATCTGGTAAAATATCTAGTGGATCTGTAGGTAAATTGACTGCCACACTAGTAATCAAGGGAGATTCAGAAAAGGTATCTGTCATAATCGCCATATATCCGGACCAACCGCCCCCTGTTGATTCATTCCAATCATGAGATTCTCCGATATAGCCAATTACTATTCTCCCCTCATCTCCTGCAAAAATAGTAGGAAAACCACTCTCATTAACTACAGGTGCTGCTACCATCATCGGACTACTCCAGGTTTCTCCTTTATCTCTAGAATATGCGTACCATGGCATCATGTCTGTAGATATCCATGTTGCATGAACATTTCCTCCTTCATCAACNGCAACAGCAACCTCATGTGAATGCCANCCNTGNTGCATACCTACTTCAGTNGTAATTGTGTGCTCACTCCATGTATAGCCTCCATCATGNGATGCATACACTGCAGGACCTTCACAAGAAGGATTTCCTCGATAAATAGAACCATCCGACCCTCCCGCTACATGGCCATGNAAACCAGAACATTGATTTCCAAAACTTTCAGTAGGATATCCTATTTGTTGTAAATCCCANGTATGCCCTCCATCTAATGATCTAGAGCANTGAGCCCCCAATGCCGGAGATCCAGTATTTATGCAATAAACATACACAATACCTCCTAAGATCGCATTCTCATGAGGAACAGAAGCTATACTTTGATGATCCTGTGGAGCATAATATCCTTCAACGGGGAAAGGNACACTCCATGACTCTCCNTCATCTTCTGAATATTCCACAAACATAGATGCCAAAGCATGCATATCAAACTTAACTAACTTATCATTAAACTTATCCACATAAAGATAAGGATCATTTGAATTAGGAGTTTGTCCTGAATCATCATCAATTTGGTTAAATGGNCCGACATCTTCCCANGTTTGGCCNTGGTCTCTAGATCTAATTATGTGAGTACCGTCACCAAGGCCGTTATAGTTAGTGAAAAAAATTGCACCAGAAGAAGTAATTCCTATTGTAGGCTCAAATGTATCCCAACCNGTTCCATAATAGGTCCCACTCGTATAATATGGAACATTAAAACCACTCAAATTAAATGTTAAATTAGCACTATTTACTTCGAAAGAATTTGTTGCATCTATTGTCCAAGGACGATTTACACTTCCAGCGAAATGATACCATGTCGTTATTGGTATTTCTCCTTCTGAAAAACTGAATATATTATCTTCTGTAATATCGATAGTAGATTCAGATGCAAAACACCCNGTTAAAGAAGAGCATAAAATTACACTGACCATCATCAAGGCATTACTACGCATAATACATCTTAACGACCATCTATTAAAAAATAGCACACGTTCATGTTTATTTGTCCCATCCATTTTCAATTATATTTGGCATAGTTTCCAGAATGGTAACTNCAGGATTTCTCCAAGAAATCTGAAAATCTTTATTTGCAGGTTTTGAATCCCAATAAAGCTTATTTTTTAGATGTGTTNTTGCCCATTCCAATGTCACTTTAGGATGAAGAGCNGCTACTAATAATGCTAAACGATAAGGTAATACNTTGGTCGCCCANCTTCTTTTAGGAAATTCNTTTTTTAGTAATTTGGCTATTTCATCCCACATCATTTCTCCAGCAACAACCAAATATCGTCCTCTATTTTTCCCCATAGATAGTGCTTTTACATGAATTTCAGCAACATCTCTGACATCTACAATACTTATTTGCATAGGCAATAAAATAGGTAATTTTCTNTTGACTAACATCATTAATATGGATAGTGATCCATGNAAATGCCTTCTTGACATTGGCGGACCNAATACCATACAAGGNTGAATAGTCAACATNCTAGGTCCAGATTTTAAATTTTTATGCCATTTTCTTACCAACATTTCTGCACTATATTTTGCCAGACCGTATGGATTTGCTTCTAATGTCGCATCTTCNGCAAATGTNTCAGTTGTCAAAANNACTCCATCTTCCCATTTTTTAGGCCTTATTGCAGCAGTAGAAGATGTGTGTATAAAATTTTCAATTNCTTTATTTTTTTCTATCGCTAGTAATACATTCTTAGTTCCAATAACACTNGGATCTACTATNTCTTTCTGTGGATTTTTTGACTTAATTATAACCGCCGCCGCAGTATGTATTACATCTTTACATCCAGAAATTGCCGTATTTACACTATCGCCATCCAATAAATCCATTTCAACAATTTCTAATGAACCGTTTTTACCTATTGGTAAGTTACTCAAATGCTCTGTTCTTTCAGGATCATTAATATCTCTAACAGTAGCTCTTACNTTTCTACCTTTAGATAATAGATTTGCAACGATATGACTTCCTATGTATCCACTTGCCCCAGTAACAACCACGAGATCTTTCNACACATATCTCCGAAGTATACCTATTGATTGAGTTTTGCCCTAAACTAAATCCTCACTCAAGTAGAATAGTAATTCTTTAAGCTCCTTATCATCTGGAAATAATTCCGATGCCTTTTGGGCAGAAAAGAACGCAGAAATATCTTGGTTTAATTCCATTTGCGCCCTTGTTAGATTAGTCCATGCTACTCCTCTTTTTGAATAATTTTTTGACGCTATAGCCTCTCTGAACCAATTTATTGCATTTTGTACCTCGCCCCTCTTCATCAATATTTCTCCAATTTCATTCCATGCTTCACCAAAATGCGGATTAGTTTCAATTGCTTTCCTTTGCCAAGCCAACGAGTCTTCATTATCTATAGAATAGGTCTTTCCTAAATAACATGCAGATTCAGCCGATGGAGAAAGTAGATAGGATGTTCCATGATGTTCTGCAGCAATTCTAAAAACCCCAATCTTTTGTAACACATGCCCCATCTTAAACAGATCTTTGGCTATAGAATCTTTTACAGAGATATTATTTTTTTCAATGAGAATATCCTTAGAGTGCCACACCTCTTCAATAATTTCTAATAATGACTCAGGACCAAGCCTATCTCTAGTGGGATTTTCATTAGCACACAACCAAGCATCTCTAATTAAATCCGGACTTTCTTCCAAACCCTCTTTAACCAAATCTTCTTCAAAAATAAGGCTTCCACAAAGAATATTTTCAGTATATCTATCAAGCATATCAACATCCCATAGCGTAATTTGTTGAGATTTAATCTCTCCAAATATTTCTTTTGTTATTTTTTGTAGAACCACTCGATTATTATTTTTAATCGGCGTCCATATTTCGCCATTAATATCGATATCTTTTAATAAATTTGAAGGTATAGTATTCAAACCTCCTGTAATTATTATTTTATCCCATACATAGCTATTTTCTTTGTTTACATACTCTAAACCACACCATTCAATTTCACAATTTAATGCTTTAGCAACAATGTCTAATCGCAGATCCCTCCACCTATTTTGTAAAACTTCTCTTCGGCCATTATCTGTTTCCAAAACCATTATTTTTTTTGCACCTAGATGTAATATAATTTCAGTCCACCAATTACCTCTTGGACCAATTAATAATACACAATCATTTTGCTCGATATCTACCATTTGAAATATATGGCCAGTTTCAAATAATCCAGGTAAAAGGGAGTTAGGAGTTTCTAAATCTGGCCACCAAGGTAATTTTAATGCACTACTTTCAATATTTTCAACCTTTGATGGAAGTGGAAGCGCATGAACTCCTCTAGGAGTTTTACACAAAACATCTTTTACGGTAGAATCTTCTAATGTTCCCATATATGCCAATCTTTCTACAGCTTCTGATTGAGAACATAATTTTGGCCAAGAAAAAACCTCTGGTAACAACTCCAAATCGCAATCTGAAATGCCTCGAACTCGCCAATCCCTTTCCATGATATTCAGTAACATTCGAAGTTATTGAATGCAACCCATAATTATTCAACAAGATTAGTAATATCACACTATCTGGCTAACTCACTTACAGAATTTACGACTAAGTCAGGGACTTGTGAAGACAATTCAATATCCTGCCTATTTGCTTCACCTGAAAGAACTAAAATACCATTTACATTAGCTCTTTTCGCCATTTCCATATCAGTATAAAGACGATCTCCTATCATAGCACATTTTTCTGGTTTTAGACCCAATTCCTCTATTTTATGTAGAATCATTCCAGGATTGGGCTTGCCGCAAATATGAGTCGGCTTTACTCCTGTTGTAACTTCGAATAAGGCCAAGAAAGCTCCATTATCTGGCAATCCGCCAAAAGGAGATGGACATACCATGTCTGGATGACTAGCAACTAATTCTACTCCATTGTGAAGATGAAAAGAGGCAATCGATAACTTTTCATAATTTATTTCTGTATCATAACCAAGTACTACATATTCTGGCTCATCTGATTTTGTTTTGATATTTGCTGATTCCAGCATTTCTTGCATTCCACTGGTTCCAACCAAATATGTTTCAGAAACANCATTCTTTTTTAGCCAAGTTATCAAATCATGTGTAGATAATATCACATCATCAACTTCCGCAGGAATATTCATTNCATTGAGTTTTNNTAAATATTGATTAACAGATTTACTTGAATTATTTGATAAGAAAAAAAATCGTATATTTTTCATTTTTAATCTATTTAAGAAGTCTATAGCCCCTGGAATTAATTCTCCTCCAAGATATATGGTTCCATCTAAATCCAAAAATACACATTCTATTTCTTCAAGTGAAGTATCCAATTTTGAAACCAAACAAACACCTCAAGGTAACAATAGAGATTTTACTACAAACCATTTGCTGTATATTCCGCCCGATGCTTCTTTCCCTGCAATCATTTCAGTCATCATTTCTCTAATGGCTTCTTTCTTTGATGCCTTTTTCATGAACCAATTCATTAACCATTTTTTCTTAACGACTTTTTGAAGTGAGTAAGAATTGGTTAATTCTGGACCTAGTTTATTCCACAATTCTTCCATATAAATTTCAGCAGATTCTTCACTAAAACCAGAAGAATGAACAGAATGATCAAAAATTTCAGCAGTCATTTTAGCTGAAACAAGAGCATTTCCAATGCCCTCTCCACTAAAAGGATCAACCAAACTAGCGGCATCTCCAACACACATAGCTCCAGCCATCGCATTTCTCCTTGGTTGATGAGAAGGAGCATTTTTTCTTGGTGAGCCAAATGGCAATTGCCATCCCTTTTCAGTACCTTCAACTAAAGTAGCCCCAATAAATCGCTCTTTGAAAATTGGGTGATTTTCTATAACATTTTTCTGCATCTTTTTCAAAGATTTCTTTATACCATGTTGCTTTCGTTGTTCTGAAATAACCATCCCTATTCCTACATTTACGGTACCATCATTTACAGGGAAAATCCAAAAATATCCTGGATTTACATCATCAATAAAATGTATTTCTATTGATCCAGAATCCCCCTCGCATCCCTTTACATCTGTCCAATATTCTCTATAACCACCACAATAATGTTCTATATCTCTCATAGGCTCATTATGTACCTTTTCAGTAATCGTTTTTGCTACCGGACAATTATATCCTCCTGCACCAATGGTTACTAAAGATGTAAAACCCAACTCTTCTCCTTCATCGGTTTTACCACTAACGCCCACTATCTTTTTTACATCTACTTCTTCATCAATTTTGACATCTTTCACTGAAAAGCCTTGAACTACGCTTCCTCCATTTTCCAGAACTATCTCAGTAGCCCTTTTGAACATCATATAGTCAAATTGAATTCTAGGCAAAGAGTAACCGGCCTCTAATTTTTCAAAAGCCTCTTTGGGTAAGTCAATTTTTACATTTTTACCATTAGAAGAACTCATAATTATTGAATCTACACGGAAATGAGGAGTTTTTTCTATCATTACTTTAACGCCCAATTCTTTTACATGACGTAATGATTTCCCGCCCACAGCATCACCACATATTTTGTCTCTAGGCCAAACTTCTTTCTCTAAAAGAAGTACTTTTCGACCTTTCATTGCGTTATATGAGGCAGCAGCAGAACCACCGGGCCCCCCTCCAACAACTATCACGTCAAAATGACTATTATTTTCAGGAATTGGCCCAACATCAATTGGTTTAGTCCAGTCCTCCATGTCTTCTCCCTACTCTTCGGATAAGGCACATCCATTCAAAGTCTACCATTGACTTGATTCGTTAACCCCCCTTCAGACTGACATGGACAAAACTATATGGCTAGTACAAACAACCCTTCCAGACGATATGATAGAACCAATAATTGGTTCATGGTCAACATATTTTGTTGAATCTGGATTAACCAAATGTATACAGAGAAGTATGATAACTTCTATTTATGAATGGGAAAATGGCATTCATAATTCTAAAGAATGGAAAATCCAAATGAAAGTCACAAATCATAATAAAAATAATTTAATTAAATTAATAAGAGACAAACATCCATATGATATTCCACAAATAATTTCTTGGAAAGTAGAAACAACTGCTGATTATGCAAGATGGATTGAAGAATAATACCTTCACGGCTATACAATGGATTGGAACAACTTTCTCAAACCAGCAAAAAAAGTTCCATCTACTAATTGGAGCTCTTCAGANCCAATGTCATTGAAACCNAAATTTAGTACANTCACNATCTTAATTATTGGTTTATGGATTTTTGGAACTGGAGATGCAATCATTGTTGCTGCAGGGCTTGGAGTTGCGCCCTGGACCGTATTGGCCCAAGGTATTTCAGAACAAATAAATTGGACATTAGGACAAACCACATTTCTTGTGAGTGTTATTGTTCTTTTGTTATGGATCCCAATAAAGGAACGACCAGGATTGGGCACAATTTTGAATGCCATATTAATCGCTTTAGCAATAGATGTAATGTTACCACATCTTCCAAAACCAGAAGTTTATGTTCTACAAATAATTCAGGTATTGATTGGAACAATATTTGTTGGTATTGGTAGTGGTTTGTATTTGACTGCAAATTTAGGACCAGGTCCAAGAGATGGATGGATGACGGGCATCCAAAGAATTACTAATATACCAATTGCTAGAGTCAGGGCAACAATAGAGATAACAGTACTGTTATTAGGTTACTACCTAGGAGGAACATTAGGTTTGGGAACAATAATTTTCGCATTATTAATTGGCCATGTGGTTGCAATTTCTTTACAACTTACAGGCCGTTTTGGAACTAATTAACTTTCGAACCATCCGTTTATTTCATGGGTGAAAGCCTCTTGGCTCAATCATGACTGATAACGCCGAGGATAAAAAATTTGCAACTAAAGCCATTCATTCTGGTACAAATCCAATAGGCGGAGGAGTAAACACACCAGTTTTTTTGTCTTCAACATATCATTTAACTGATGAAAGATATGCAGGATGGGCTGCTGGTGCGCAACATACAATGTTGTATTCCCGATTATCTAGTGTTAATTCAGAAGCAGTAGCTTCTAAATTGATAGCATTAGAACAAGCGGAAGATGGAGAAGTATTTGCAAGCGGAATGGCTGCAATTTCTACAACCCTTTTAGGCCTTTTAAGTAGTGGAGATCATATAATTGCAAGTCCTGATGTATACGGGGGAACATATGGATTATTGACAGANGATTTACCACGTTTTGGTATTGAAGTAACAATGGCTGACATTAGAGACCCCTCATCATATGAGGCCGCAATAAAAGAAAATACAAAAATTATTTATGTTGAGACATTGACCAATCCCGTCTTGAAAGTTTGTGATCTTGATGCAATGGCAGATATAGCAAATCGTCATAATTTAATTTCTGTTGTAGATAATACCTTTGCCTCTCCTTGGGGTTGCAGACCAATCAAGCACGGCTTTGATTTAGTGATACACTCTGGTACAAAATACCTAGGCGGGCATTCTGATTTAATTGCTGGATTTGTAGCGGGGAAAAAGGAATTAATAGCTCAAATATTCCCCAAAAAAGTTCACTTTGGAGGAGCTGCAGACCCACATATGTGTTACTTATTGGAAAGAGGCATGAGAACACTACATGCAAGAATGCCAATTCACACATCAAATGCCGAACAATTAGCTAAAAGACTGTCAAAACATCACATGATAGAACATGTAAATCATGTTTCTTTACCNGATTTTGATGATTATAAATTAGCACAAGAGATTTTACCAAAAGGAAGTGGCATGATTTCATTNGTTGTTAAAGGAGGAGATACAGCTGCTTTGAAATTTATGAAATCACTTGATATGATTCTGGAAGCGACAAGCTTAGGGGGAGTAGAGAGTTTAGTAGAATGCCCATTCAATTCAAGTCACATGTTCATTCCTGATGACATTAGACATGAAGCAGGCATAATTTCAGGGTTTGTGCGTATGAGTGTTGGTATAGAAGATATTGAAGATATNTGGGCAGATATTGATCAAGCACTTTTCATAGCTGAAAAATTNCTTACAACCATAGCTTGAGGACATTATATGTCATCTACTGGCCTGCTTGCAGTGTTAATTTTTATTATACCCATGTGTTTTACTCCTGGGCCTAATAATTTGTTGTGTGCTGCACATGGTTCTCAACATGGATTTCGAAACACAATCCCTCTTACATTAGGGATGGCAATAGGTTGGAGCACTTTGGGAATATTCGTNGCAATAGCTGCAGATNATATTGNAAANAATGAAGAAATATTNCGTATACTNACTTANTTTGGAGCTATATATATTTCATATCTGGCTTATAAAATTGCTANNGCTAAAACAATTGAATATGAACAAAATACTGAATTGNTGGGAATTAAAACAGGGATATTACTACAGTTAGTAAACGGTAAAGCTTGGATTCATTTNCTTGTACTAATGGCAATTCCATTTACTCTTTTTGGACCGGGGTTAATTGGCAAGATAGCACTTGTTTTTCTAAACTTATTTTTTGGTTTACCTGCGGTTTTGTCCTGGTCATATTTTGGTACAATTTTACGAGGCTTTTTCAATACACCCAACAAAGTAAAGTGGCTTAATTATTCATTAGGTATTTCCCTCTTTGGAGTTGCATTATGGATTGCATTACCACACTAATCATTAAATTTTGATCCAGAAACTTCTGCTAACCACTTCATTGCTGATTTATAATCTACAACCGCTTCTAAATTATCGTTTACCAATAAATCTTCAGCTGCATCCCAAAGAGCGCGTAATGCAGGCACCCAATCGCCTCCTTTATCTCTACTAGATTCATCAAATCTCCATGCATCAGATTCAGTTCTTTCATGGACATTTAACCAAGCCCAACCCATCGCCATTTCCAGATTTTTTCCTTTCCTAGCCTTTGAAACAGTAGATGCAACACCATTTTCTACTGCACTTCTTACTAGGAAGTCTGCAAAACTCAAAGGTGAAACTAAATCTCCTTCTTTCCAAGGCAAACGACTCAATCTTTTTGAAATAGAAATTGATTGTTTCAACTCCTTTAAAAATGCTCCAAATCCTTGCTTTCTTTGGTTTTGAGTTTCAATTATATCCTGTGCCTCATCATCTCTAATTTCATAGAGATTTTCTAAGATAATATGTCCATATTCGGGCCAAAGAGCCACCAATACAGGATGACAAGAAGTATCCTCAAAACGCACCACCTCCTCTTCTAAATTTATCACTACCCCATCAGATCTAACGTGAATTCCTCCCTCAAGAGAGTCAATGACACAGGAAATAGCATCCTTTTCATCTTGACTTCCGTTCATATTCTCTAACATCATTTCCATATTTTCCGAATGATACCAAGAACTTCCAACTACAAAACCATCTTTAATAGAATTTAATATACTAATTCTACAGGCATTTGCTAATTTCTTATCATCATATATCATCAATAACCATTGTTGAATAACCTCTTCTACTATTTCCAGCCCTTCAGAAGGTAATTCTTTATTTTCCGGCCATCCTTCCGGTTTCCATATCCATTCTGATTTTACAATAGAGCTAATCTTTGGAGGCATCATCGACATCGCGACACTTTGAACAAAAGACTCTTTAGTATTAATCAAAGACTCTTTTGATATACCAACAGTAACACCATTTTCAAATTCTAATCTTAACCAACCACTTTCTGTAAATAATTTATTTTCAACTATCGATTTATCCAGGCCCTTTGAATATTTTATTCCATTACCTGTTAATTCAATAGTTGCATTTCTCAATACATATTCTATCCATTCATCTGGGGGGTCAGGATTTTTACCAGTAAAAACAAATCCTTTGTCCCATGAAAAAAACCATTGTCCTGCTTTTGCATGGTCATCCCAAACCAACATCCTTAATTTTGAATGATTAAAATTTTGAATTCCTGCTAAGTGACTTTGTTTACCNCCTCCTCTTCGAATATAACTTGCAGATCCAAATAAAGGATTNTTGAAAACAGATACAGTTGAAAAATCGTCTCCAGAAGCAGCCAACAAACTACCTGCCAAAGCCCTTGAAACTACATCNCCGCCTTTTTTTGACATTCTTTTTGTCAACCATTTTTTGTCATGNCTCTTTTTCGATACCATGTCAATATCTTGTAAAGTGATTGCCATCAAATCCTTATTTCTGCCAAATAATGTTTTTTTCCCCAGANTNCCCTTTATNTCNGGTAAAAAAATTTCCGGATCTTCCAATAAGTCGGTTAAATTTTTCTCTAANCTTTTTTGAATATCCTTTGATGCTTTTTTTATCCCCCTTACTCTTACTTTCTTCCTACGATTTTTATCGCCCGGAAAACTAACTTCAGCTGGAGGCTTTGCCATAGTATGACCTAACCTACTCCACCATGCGTCTACGATTGAATGCTTCCTTTTCCATTTCTGAAAAATTTGCAGGGATAACCATACAATGAATGTTACCNCTATCTTGAGTAGATAATTCGCCTAAAGTCCCTGAAATAATTTTTTGTTCTTTAGTNCCAAGATCACTTAGTAATATCCCATTCCAAGTAATGGGNGATTCTAGATTTAACACATCTTCTTCAAGATTTAATTTCTTATACATCTTCTGTAATATTTCGATAGCCTCTGAGGGCTTCATTGGTTGAGGAACCTCAACTCCCATTCCGCTAGGATCCAAATCAAATAATATTAGTGTATGCAAATTATTGATTTGATTTTTTTGTATTAATTTAAGAGGGGAAGTGGCTAAATAATTTCCATAGGCATACGGAAGTGTTACCTGNCTTCCAAATTTATATGATTGTAAACCCGACATGGAAACAGCCAAAGAAGTAGCTGATAATCCTGGTATAATGTTAAACTCTATTCCCTCATCATGGCAATGCATCTCTAGGTCAACATGAGTCGTGGCCTGCATTGGGTCTCCAACAACTAGTATACANACAGCTTCATTTTTNGCCTCATCTAGNATTTTTCTTGGATTTTCTATCTCTTCTCTCATGACTTTTTCCCANGCTCCAACTATATTCTCNAATACATCTTCTTGATCCTTTGGTAAAATCGCCGTATATCCTTCTAAATACCGCTTAGAACATCGTATTGCAATTTCTTTGGCTTCAAGTGTCATCTGTTGCAAATTCCCTGGACCAATACCTATTAGCCATAAACCAGAAAACACATTGGCCACCGTCATTCTGAAGCCGGCTACGCCCTCCCCCGTCATGAATATGATGCAGCACCTCCAAGTACCTAACCGCGAAGTCGANCANGTACTCCTCTTACTAAAAAATAATAATTGGTTGGCTAATGGTAAANTAATTTACCCAAGTGAAGATGATAAATTTCGATTAATTCCCTTGGGCACAAATTTACCAAGTGAATTGCCAGATGAATTATCAAAATATAAAATAATCAATGTAAATTACAAGTATGATAATCGGATAAATCCTGATTGGTTAACTCATTTATCCACATTAGTGAATAAAAATAATTATGAAAAATTTGAAGAATTATGGCCCACATCTCATGAATTTGTTGGAGATATGATGATAATCAAATTAGATAAACAAATACTCTCTTTTTCTTCACAAATTGCAAAGGCAAAATTGATTTCACATCCCAATTTAAGATTAGTATTAGCCGATCATGGAGTCAAGGGAGAATTTCGTATAAGACAACTAATTCCCATAGGAGTTAGACATAACAATCAGATAATTTTGGAAAACATACCTAAAGAATTGTGTAAAACAAAGGTCACAATAAAAGAGTCTGGATTAAAAATAATATGCGACCCTACAAAGGCTTATTTTTCTACGAAATTACAAACCGAAAGACAAGAAACTTTACTATTTGCCAAAGAATTGAGAGNTTTACTTAATCGGCCAATTAATGTTTGTGATCCATTTTGTGGTGTCGGACCCGCTATTTCTTCGTTATTATCAGAACATGACTTAGTAGGCAATCTTCTTTCTTCCGATTTGAACCAAGAAGCGGTAAAAATTCTTTTTGAAAATATGACAAAATGGGATAAAAGACCATATCCAAACGNTGCAAAAAAAATTGGCTGGGTATACCCAAACCGCTTANTCGGAACNGCCGATGCCACGGATTTGGTCTTGAATCAAGAATATCTTGGAAAATGGGACATGATTTTAATTAATCTTCCNCATCGAACATTAGAATTATTNCCNCAACTTATTCCTCTCATAGACAACACTTCTTCTTCATTAATTAGAGGTAGATTAATTGTCGAGGAGAAAGAAATTGAAAGAACAAATAAAATTATACAACAACTACTTCCTGACTGTATTTCAAATAAACCAAAACCAGAATTAAAAATTAAACGCGATTATGGCCCAACACTTAGACTATGTTCATTTGAGGCATGGCTAAAATAAATGCTTTTATTGGCGCCCCGACCGGGATTTGAACCCGGGTCGCAGCCTCGACAGGGCTGCATGATAGGCCACTACACCATCAGGGCTTGGAGTACTCCGACCGGGATTCTCTTTTTCAACCTTTAACAAGGACATCATTCATGACCCGTCAACTTTCCGGCTGAAATATGGCCGATAGCCACCTTGTGATTGATGTTGTTGATAATGGAGGGCAATGGACTCATAGAGAGTGGAGAATGTTACGTTATTTAGGCGTTGATACCAGAATTTTATCAAACAAAACACCTTTATCTGAATTCAGAGAAGTTGACGGATTGATACTTTCTGGAGGGGCAGCAAGAGTTGGCCTTACAGGAGAATTAGGTAATTGTGCTGAATACCTACAGTTAGATGTTCCAATCCTAGGAATTTGTGCTGGTCATCAATTTATGGCTGATTTTTATGGTGGAAATTCTGCAGAAGCACCAAAACCAGAATTTGGAGAAGCAAAAATAACTTTAGTAGATACAGGTGGCAAATTATTTGAAGATACACCGAAAAGTCAGATGGTTTGGGAAAGCCATAATGATGAAGTTGTCAGTGTACCACCAGGATTCAAGATCACAGCATATAGTGAATCCTGTAAAGTACAAGCCATGGAAAACGATAAAGCAACCAGATTTGGCCTACAATTTCATCCAGAAGTAGATCATTCAGAATATGGTCAGAAAATATTTTCTAATTTTGTTCAGGTATGTAGAACAGTAAAAAAGACAAACTAACTCAACGGACAGGTTGAAGAAGGGTAGGCAAGTCGCCCAAACCATGGCTAAAGACACTGAACATATGATTCTATACAAATGCAGAAGAACTTTACGCACTCAGAGAATGCCCTATAACCCAACAGGAGAAGTGATTTCACCTTTCGATGGAGTATCTCCAATGGATCCTATGGAAATCCGCTATAAATGTTTGAAATGTGGACATTTGGCTTGGGTAGAGGCAGGCTCAACAGGTAAATCTTGCCATAAATGCGGTTATCGAATTTTTTTAAAACCTAGAACGCCAGGTCAACACAAAATTTTGAAAGCTGAATAATTAATATTATCTATATAATATATTATTAAGTGTCATTATATTAATAATGTGTACGCTACACCGGACCTTATGCCAAATAATGATACAAAGACAAAAACAGCCTTTTTCTTAGTTTTTTTGATGTTAGCCGCACCAATGCTAAGTATTGGAACTAATATTTTATCAAATGATATCAAATCTTCAAAATTTACATCAGCAAAAACAGTCAGTACGACTTCTGACTGTGACATATCGAATGTAACCATTACAGAAATCTATCATAATGGAGACAATGAGTGGATTGAAATTTATAATGGTGGGAATGAAACATGCCATTTAGGAGAATGGAAAATTGGCGATTCCGGGTCTTCATTTGAAATAACTAATAATACAACTATTTTATCAGACGGACACTTATTATTTACTAGGGGCTCTGAGTTCTCATTTGATATCTCATGTAACGATCAAATATTTATTTCTACAAGGAACATAGACTATACAAATGCCACTGAAATAACACAACTAGATTGCTACGGGCCTAATGATAATGATTATTACAATACCAATTTGGACGGCTCTTGGGAATTATGCGATGGTCTATGGGATTGGAATGAACCAGATGAAATTACACAAAATACAACCAATTTATGTAATGGTAATCCATTTTCATTTAATGCACTATCAGAAGATGGAACATGGTCCAACAACCCTATTTCTATTGATAATGGTAGTTCTACATTATCATGGAATGTAAGTAATTTAGATGAAAATACCGAATATCAATTATATTCTTCTTGGAATACCGGCTTAACCAGTTATTCAAGAAACTACTATTTTAATGGAGGCATTGAAGACATAACATTTGAAATGTTTTCGAGCATCGATTGGACTTGTGAGGTCGATATTCATGCATACCTTAGGAACCAATCTTCAAGTAATATAGAAGAATATTTCAGTAAAGATTTTGATGTATCAAATTGTCCTTCAACCGGGTTTTCATTTGGTTTCGATGGAAGCACAGGAATCCAAAACGGCCACAATTTTTCAGCAGGGATAGCAAGTTTTACTGCTACTGCTCTACAANCATCTTATGATGAAGAATATATTGTCGAAATCNANTTAAATCAAGACAATNTAGTAACTGATTTATTCNCCGAAGAATGTTACTATACCTCTTCTGGTCAGTGTCAAGCACTAGGTGAAAACGTATTCATATATGATGAAACATGTGATGTAGAATTTTCAGCAATAATATACACCAAATCCCCATTCGGTTGGATTGAAATCGGTTCTGAGTCGATAGAAGGAGTTGGGCCCTGTGATTCTGATTCTGATGATATATCAGAACCAATTAGATTGTATGCCAATATGNCAGATAGTAATGGCACATATTCTTACCAAGTAGTCGATAGTGGGAATCGAGAGCTTAATACAAGCACTACAAATACACATAACTTTTATTGGGCATTCCCTACAAGCTCAACAGGTTCAGAATATAGGTTCTATTCATATTATGATTATGACAAAGTATTCGATTTCCAATCTTTTATAGTTGGTGAAGATACAATTGGGTATTATGACAATGTCTCTGTTGGGGATGGAACGACCTTTATGCATTTACTACCTTGGAATGCAACATCCACAGATGGGGATTGTACTCCATACATTTACTCTTATCTATACTTAATTAGACCTGGTGGTGACCAACATCACGTCGACCACTGGTCTCAATCAATGGAACTAAGTGATTGTAATACTGTAGATGTAGACATATTGATAGATTGGAATAATTCTGCATCACAAGATTCATGGACTACAGATACAGATTCTAATGATCTTTTAAATGGTACAAATAGTATGTATCTGAATATTTCAAATTTAGAAGTTGGACAGGAGTATGTACTAGAGTGGTATTCTTATCGTTCAAGCTCCTACACCAATAATGATGGATCTATTTACGGTGAATACTACAACACAACAACATTTACATCCACTTCAGAAAATGATTCAATTCCTTGGACCATAGATGTACCCGGCTCATGGTGCGATCTTGATATTTATTACACATTATATTCTCCTAGAGTTTCTCAGGAATGGCATACTTCAGAAGACGAAGGAGGATATGACAATATAATTTCTTCTAATTCTGATTTCGACCCTGTATGCGATGGTACTGATATTCCAGAATTCAATCCTGTTTCACTAATGTACAACGATAGCGGAACGTGGACAGAAGTTAATGAATCCACTAACTTATCCGTTGGTATTTATGATATGAAGTGGCAAGTAAGTGGTATTAGTGATTCAGCCAATGTCAGATTATATACAACTTACGAGCAATATCTAAACAGCTCTACACAATCTAATAATTATTATAAAGAAGGAAACTTTGAACAAAATTGGGAACTAATAATATCCGACTGGTCTTGCAATATTGATTTTGATTTTGATCTAAATTTAGTTTCACTACATTACGGTAATCAATGGGACATGGATCATTCCAAGAATAATCCATTCATTGATGGTCCATGCAATACTCCAATCGATATTAGTAGCACTAATTCTAATGAACCATCATATTCGATTAGTAAGTTGGTAGAAAACTCAACACAGAATCTTGAATCCTACGAAGGTACTCTTGATGAAGGCGAGAATACAATAAGATGGAGCATTGAAAATACAGTAGAAGATTATGAACATTATTTACATATGAGTTTGCGATACAACAACCAAGTTGATGAATTTTTATTCGAGAATTTCCTTGGTGACGGTGGAGAAATAAGTGGCGACTGGTCATTTGAATTAGAAGGAGATGTATGCGATATTCAGATATATATGCAGCTTTATGTAAAAGAATATAACGGGATGGATTCAATAGATTCTTCAAACTATTATTTGTCTTATTCCGGAAATAGTTCAGATTGCGATTATCAAGACAATAATATAGATTTTTCAGTTTTGGACGCTTCTAATACTTGGAATTCCTCTCTTGAGACATTATCCCCTGGAACACATCAAATGAGATTTGATATGGATTTTGACTATGTAGAAGATGCAACTTATTATATTTCAGCATACGTCTCTGCTTCAGGTTCACAACAACAGGATTGGAATGGCTATTTCAGTATAGGACAACCTTCTTCTAGTTATACCAGTTCATGGGATGATTATTTTGGAGAAGATATTTATCTCAATTTCACAGTTAATGAATGGTCATGCTCTGTTACTGCTTATGCGTACATATATTACATCACTCCAACAAATAACTGGCAGCAATTTAAAAGAATGAATACTGTTTATTTTGACGTAGAAAATTGTGAATCTGCCGGTGAAATTTCTATATCTAGTTTTGTTAATAATCAGTGGAACGACCAATTGGACAATAACTACGAGCTTGAAACCGGGCAAAATGATTTTTATTGGAATATGACTAATCTTTCCCTAGACGAAAATTATCAAATGTATTTCTATGCTTACAAAGACAATATCCAAATATACAATTATGTTCGTGATTATTGGGTAGCAGACTCAACCTCAGAGTCTTGGCATTTCCCTGTAAATATAGAATCAAGTGTATGTAATTTTTACGCCTACGCCTATCTATATGTTTTAGTTGATAATAGTTATTCTCAAGTAGACTATGTTTCTTTCCATCCTCAAGAACCATGTATTCCAGATTTTGATATTAATTTCATTACAGATGACTCCTCATCATGGTTAGATGCACAAACCGATGTTCTTCCTGTGGGTACTACGCAAATGATGTTTGATTTATCGGAACTTGGTGAAGGAGATTATGAAATAGATTACTATTGGAATAGTGATGAAAGCTCCACCAGTTGGGTCTATGACAATTACTTCACGGTAGATGAAAATAATAGCGGCTTGTTTTGGAATATTACGTTAGAATCATTAGATTGCTCTGTATATCTTGATGTGAGGCTTTACGACAGAAGTTACGGCGGTAATTATCAAATTGGAAGTTATAATAATATTCTTCTTAATGGACCTTGTTTAATTCCTTTCAACTTGGATGTAAATGGTGTTGAGTATGACGATCAGAATGGAAATCCAGATATCTCAGTAGGAGATAATGATATGACTTGGACCTTTGATAACCTAGATACAGGTATTAATTATCGGTTCTACTACTACTGGTATAATGGTTCTAATAGCTACAGTGAAAATTATTATTTCACTTACAATGAGTCTAATGATTATTCTTGGAATTTACCAGTTGATATTTGGGACTGCTATTCTTATACATACGGAACTCTATATTATGCAGATAATGGATCACACATTTTTGGTAATGAATATTTCTACTTCGATATACCAGAATGTTACAATATAGGGATGGAACATACTGATTCAGATGGAGATTACATGAATAGTGATGATTTGATTAACGGTTCAAACGATATGTCTTGGAACATATATAATCTTCCAGAAGGATATGAATTTGGATTAGCAATGAGAACTTATATGAATGGATACATGCAAGAATATTCTTATGAATTATTCAATGATAGTGGCAATATAAGTATTGATTTCAGTATTGATGTTGATACATATTCAACTTGTGATTTAAGAGTTGAAGTTAATTTGTATTACTTGGAGTCTGATG
>NHGE01000046.1 GCA_002172375.1 Euryarchaeota archaeon TMED129
ATTCCACTGATAAAATTCATTACTATGGGGAAATATGGTAATTCTGAAATCCAAAAAATAGCCGAAATTACTGATGAGGAAGATAGGGCTTGTATGTCAGTCCAACAATTGGGCATATGGGGATGGGCACTGATGGGATTAGAATGGGCAGGAGGAAGAGAAACCGCTATGCTGACAGGTGGGAGTGCAGGAGTACCTCCTTGGTGGTTAGCATCTGTCTCGCTGGGGATGTCAATATTTTTCTTGTGCGTTCAATATCCACTAATGCATAGGCTATATCATAGAGATGTTGATGATTTATTGTCAGCAAGGCAAATGAAAAGATTGATTCAAAGAACCGTACAAAAATCTGCTAAAGAATTGCGAATAAAAATTGATTTAGAAGGTTTCAAGATACAAGATCGTAGTCTTTCAATTGATGCTTTAGTTCCCTATAAGACTAGCAGTAAAACCATAGTTGCGCCCACAGAAGTAAAAACTAAGATGATTACAGATATTCTAGAAGAGTTTGCAATATTTGGAGAAATGCGGCCAATACAATTAAAATCGGTTTGTATAGATAAAGCCGCTAGTGACGTAACAAATATTGTAATTGATTCAGAATTATTAGTGACTAATTTTGGAGAAATACCACTTTCTGAAGATTATAGTGATTTCTTTACATCGATAGGGAAATTTGGGAAATTAGAAGAAGAATTTAGACGCGTTATGAAAAAATGGTTTAAAGAAAATAACTTGATTGATTATGGATCTGCGATAATGGCCGATAGTGATTCTGTTTTCATTAGGATTATTTACAGACCTCAACAACGATTTGCATATTTCCTTTTCAAATCTAACTTCAATGAATTACAAAATGATTTATATAAATTATTAAGCAACAAATTGGATGATTACATTGGTGAAAGATCTCTAATAGTTAGTGCTAGAAACGAAAAATCAACTTTAGCAGATTATGCTAATCCAGGTAGAGTTGAACAAGGAAATGATGATCTAACTGGAGAAGCGATGGTTGCTAAGAGAGGAGGCATTCCAGGTGCACTTTTGCAAAATCCATTCATGGGGGATATACTTTCATCAGTGGAATATGTAGCATTGAAAAACAGAAAGAGAATTGATAAATATGGCTTTTGGGGCTTAATTGTATTTGTATGGATACCATTCATGGCAAGTGGAGTATTAGTAGGAGCCATGCTCGGACTTGTAGCTCGAATGAGGTTTGAAAGAGTTTTGGCAGCTTGTTTATTTGGAGGGACGGCTGCATCAATAACTTGGGCTTACAGTGCTAAAGGAATCATAGAATTTATGGAAAAATATCATGCTGAAGCTTTTATTCCATTCCTCATATTCTTGGTTTTCGCATTTACCATAATCCACTTAAGAAATAATAAAAGAAGGAGAAGGGAAGAATTATTTAGAGACTCAATGGCATTTTTTGCAGGAAGTACTGATTCAACTTGAAATTAAAGGGTGAAAGAATGAGGAAATTATTACAAATGGAAAACTTAGAACGTCATTACAAAACGCCTGCAGGAATTGTTCGAGCTCTTGATGGAGTCTCTTTCGAAATTTCAGAAGGCGAACGTGTCATACTCCTAGGTCCATCTGGCTCGGGAAAAACGACGCTTTTGAATTGTCTTTCAGCCCTTGACAGTCCCACTGGAGGGGACTATACATTCCTTAACATAGAAGTTCCGCGTAATAATTCCGAGAAAATGACTTCTTTTAGAAGAGAAAATATAGGTTATGTATTCCAATTTTTTAATTTACTCCAGGATCTTACAGTTCTTGAAAATATACTATTGATTCAGGAATTAGCAGGTAATAAAAATCTCTCTCGAGCAAAGGAGTTATTGGAACTTGTAGGTCTTGAAGATGAAATAGATCGTTTTCCTGGCGAGATAAGTGGCGGTCAGCAACAGCGAGTTGCGATTGCTCGTAGTATAGCAAAGAGGCCTACGCTCTTGCTTGGTGATGAATTGACTGGAAACCTAGATACTGAAACTTCGAATAAAGTCATGGAAGTTTTAGTAGGAGCATGTAAAAAAGAAAACATCACTTCTGTTTTTGTTACTCATGATGAAGGATTGGTCAAGTATGCTACACGGGTTATTCGAATTGATAGTGGTAAAATAATATCTGATGAAAAAATTGGTAGTTCAGACGATAGTTTTTGATTGGAGGTTTTTGAATGTCGAATCTACTCAATAAACGCTTAGCACGTAGTCTTTGGCGTACAAAAATCCGTCTCATTGCCGTTGTCTTGATGGTATTTGTCGGTGTTTTTGCAGGAATCACTTTCGGTGGTTATGCACACAATCTTGGCAATATGTATGATGCTATGCAAGCTGACGATGATGAAGGTGCCAATCTTGCAGATCTTTGGATTGATAATCGTAGTACAATCTGGACTCCGGATCAGATTAGTACTTTCTGTGAATCCTTGTCCAATAATTGGGATTTGAACACCATAACCTCGTTCTCTCTTGATTCATGTGAAGGAAGAACTATCACTCAAGGAGCGATGTTTTACAGTAACGAAGATGGTGAACGTATCATTAATTCTCTGTGGCATGGAATCCCCGCCGATGCCAATACCGACCGTGTATGGATGCCTAAAGGAAATTCAGAAGGTCGCACTGCAGTTGCGGCTGATGAAATTGTCATAGATGCTCACGTCACCGAAGCCCTCAACCTCAGTATTGGAGATACTGTAAGTATCGGAGCAGGAAATATAACTGTAGAATTCATTCTTGTCGGAATTGGTTATCATCCATTGCATGTGCTTATGGCTCCTGAAGGTTCATTGTTTCCTCCTGAATCTGGCGAATATGTCGTCGGTTATCTTTCTGATACTGGAATGGCGAGACTTACTGGTAATGCGATAGGCACTAGTAATACGATTGTTTTGGATGTTGAAGGAACACCTTCGTATGATTTACCCGATACTGAAGAATATGAAGGTATAGAAATTGATGCGGTGAAGGCGATTGTTGAAGCTACACTCAATGATGCCGAATTGGATGCACGAGTTCGGGATCGTGGGCAAAATGAACCGGTTGAAATTATGCGACAAGATTTGGCTGGTGCCGAGCGAGCAACACTTCCCTTTACCGTAATGATTGCCTCGATTGCTGCTATCACTATTGTCTTGAGCCTTCAGCGTCTAGTACAAAGTCAGGCCAAAGAAATAGCAGTATTACGTACTCTTGGAGTCAGACGTTCATCGCTTATGGTTGGCTATCTCATTGCCCCTTTGGCAATTGGAGGGTTCGGATGTGCTTTAGGTGCATCAGCTGGGCCATGGGGGATGAACGAAATGTTAGATTTCTATGAAGATCTTGTAGGTTTACCAATTGTTGAAAGAACAATTCCACCTTTGATATATCTTTCAGTTATCATTTTAACCATGCTAGTTGTTTTTATTTCCGGTGCATTTCCAGCGGTGAAGGCTAGTCGTCTTGAACCATTAGAAGTGTTAAGCGGGCAAAGTGAAATGCGTATTGGCTCTAACAATCTCCGTAAAATCACTTCATGGATGCCGACATCGCTCGGTCTTTCGATTAGATCCAGTGTTCGTAAACCTATTCGGCTAACGATGACATTTGTCGCGGTCGGAATTTCTCTGATGCTTTTTGGGTCGATCCAAATGATGTCTGCAGGAATGGAAGATAGTTTTCTTGGCGGACTTGAGGAAAATCAGGATTGGGACGTCCAAGTTTACATTAAGCCAGATGCTGAAGCACCTGTTTTAGATTGGGCAGAAAATAACTCGGCTGATTACGAAATTATTATCGAAATGCCACTTGGTTTAGTTACTGATTCTGAAGATATTGATCGGAGTTTTAATCTTGTAGGTCTTGATTCTTTTCAAAGTGGGATGCGGCCAATATCAATTAGTGAAGGGAACATACCAAGTGCTAACGAGACGCTNCCGCAAGTAATGATGGATGAAGGAAGTATGCANTTTCTTAGATGGAGCGTTGGAGAAAAACATACTGTAAAAATTAATGGTGCACCACAAGATATTGAAATTGTTGGGATTTCAACTGCTGAGCTTGCTCGAACAATGTATTTTCTACGTGAAGATTTGAGTGAGATTATTGGAGTCAATGCAACTTCTATTTACCTACAACTATCGGAAGGAGTGATGGTTGATTCTAATTTAGGAGAGATATCAACCGGCATCGTAGAACGGCAAACTCTTCTCGATGGTATTAATGATTTACTTGATCAACAAACTACAATCTTCCAAAGCATGATGTATCTTGGCCTTCTATTTACCGTAGTAGTGATGTTCAATACGATGATAATGAATGTTGCAGAACGTGATTTTGAACTGGCTACATTAAGAGTATTNGGGGCTTCCACGAAGAGTCTTGGTCTGATGCTTCTCTTTGAGAGTCTTCTAATTGGCATAATCGGAGGCATAGTTGGCGTCCTATTTGCCTATGGAGGAGCAATAGGCTTAGCTGCTTCATTTTCATCTTGGCAATTTATGATACCTGTCACCATTGTTCCGAGTGTTGCTTGGCAGTTGATGGNAGGCGTAGTCCTTATCGCAGTAGTAATGACTCCAGTTGGAGTTTGGAGATTAAGACGAATGGATTTAGTAGAGAAAGTGAAAGACTTATCTCAATGAGGTAGATGTCATGCGGATTGTAACATGGAATCTGAATGGCATTAGAGCCGCACATCGTAAAGGACTGTATGATTTTATGAATAAAATTAATAGTGATGTTTGGCTATTTCAAGAAGTTAGNGCTTTACCTGAACAGATGCCCAAAGATTGGTNCCCAATAGATGGTCATGAGATTATTTGGCATCCTGCTCAAAAAAAGGGTTACTCAGGNGTCTCAACTTGGTCAAGAGTAGGGATTATAGAAGAGGGACGTGGTATTTCTACTAATGTTGATATCAACGACTCTGAAGGGAGAGTGCTTCATACAAAACATGGCAAATTGCATTGTATAAACATATATTTGCCAAATGGAGGGGCGAATATTGAGAGACAAGAGTTCAAAGATCAATGGCTAGAAGATTTATTGATATGGGCAAAAAAATTTACATCAATAGATGAGCCAGTAATTTTGTGTGGAGATTTAAATATCGCCCATACTGAAAACGATATATGGAATCCATCAGGAAATAAGAATACATCTGGTTTCTTGAAACATGAAAGAGAATGGTTTAGTAGATTTTTATCATCTGGGTGGCATGATTTGTTAAGAATGGAATATGGNAATATGAAAGGGCCTTATTCATGGTGGTCTAATAGAGGACAAGCCAGAGCGCTAGATAGAGGATGGAGAATAGACTATGTCCTTGCAAATGATGCCGCATTGAATATTTTTGAAAAAATAAGTGTACTCAGAGAGGGAGGGTTAGTCGTTTCTGATCATGCTCCTTTAATTGTTGATTTATCCATCAAAAGTCATTAATGTGTTGAAAAAAATACTAATCATAAAAACGATACTTTTCAAGAAGGTGGTTCTTAGCCGCGTATATGTCCGAAGGTCTCGAAAGTCGACTTGATAGAATTTTGCCCGGAGGAAAGGGCGTTTGGATTCCTCTAGATCATGGTATTTCACAGTATCCAGAAGAAGGTTTGGAGAATATGGATGAAATAATTGAACAACTAATTGATTCTCAAGTAGATGCTATTGTAGTCCATAAAGGCGTTTTGAGTCATCAGAAGAAAATTAGAGATTGGAGGAACTTTGTGTGTCATGTTTCTGCATCAACTGTGCATGGAGGAAATAGATCGGGAGAAAAAGTAAGTATTGCCACTGCAGAAGAGTGTTTGGATAGAGGAGCAATTGGAGTTTCCGGACAAATAAATATGGGAGAAGATAATGAGGCAGAAATGATAATCGAAATGGGAGATCTCACAACAGATGCATGGGCATTAGAGATTCCTGTGCTTGGGATGGTATATCCTCGAGGAGAAAATCTCATCATTTCAGAAGATGATGAAACAAATGGAGTAGCACATGCAGCTAGATTGGCATGGGAAATAGGATGTAATGTAGTTAAAGTTCCTTGGACAGGTTCAGTTGAGAGTTTTCAAAAGGTCACTAGATCTGTACCAATTCCAGTACTTATTGCCGGAGGGCCAAAGAATATTTCTTTCAATGAACTACTATTAATTGTTGAGCAGTCAATTCAAGCAGGAGGAAGTGGCGTATGTATTGGGAGGCAAGTTTTTGGCTGTAAAAATCCGGGTTCAAATGTTAAGGCCCTTCGTGCAATAGTGCATGAAGGAATGAGTGCAACAGAGGCAATTAAATTATTAGAGGAATAGAAATGGAACTGTGGTTAGATTGTTCTAATGAATATTCGGAAAAAATTTCTATTTACGCCGATAGAATTTGGAAAGGTGATTTACCTGATGTTGCAGAAATTTATCTAGAAGATGAGAGAAGCCAAGATGAGGCTTGTTCGATGATTGGTTTATCTCCCTGGATATTAGTTAGATGTAAAAATTGGAAAATGATTCCATTAGAAAATTTGATATCAAAATCTTTAGGAACTGGTACGAAGATAGCAGTTTCTACAGATGAAAAAATTGAGATTGAAGGAGCTGCATACGCACTTGAGCATGGAGTAGATGCATTACTATTGCCTATCGATGAAGAAATTTGGAGTGAGGCATTAAAGATAAGAGAGAGTAAATCAATTGATAATCACAAAAAGAAAGAAGATGCAAGTAGACTGAATGTGGCTAATATAACCTCTATTCAATCTGGAGGTTTTGGAGAAAGAGTTTGTATAGATCTAATTGAGAGATTAGAGGAAGGAGAGGGAATAATGGTTGGCTCGACATCGAATGCATTGTGCCTTGTCCATGGAGAGACCTTAGAATCTGAGTTTGTCCCTTCTAGGCCTTTTAGAGTAAATGTAGGCGCAATACACTCTTACATACTGATGAAGGATAATAAGACAAAATACCTTAGTGAGTTAATTTCGGGTGAAAAAGTAAAAATTATCAATTATGATGGAAATGAAAGATATGCTTCAATAGGTAGAGTAAAAATTGAAAGACGGCCTTTTTTGAAAATTTCCTATAGTAATGAACAAATAAACGGACAAATAATTCTACAGCATGCAGAGACTGTAAGGCTACTAGACGACTTAGGCAGAGCAGTATCAGTAACTAATATCAAAACGGGAGATAAAATTTTAGTTATGCAGGACTCAAGAATGAGGCATATTGGTAATGCTATTGAAGGAGAGATGAGAGAAATATGAACATCTTAGGAGAAGGAGAGGCAAGAGGTGGTGTTTCTATATTACATGCCCTTGGAACAGGAAAGGGATGTTCTATAGGAGTAAATTTACTGACAAAGGTGAAATTAATTGATAAAAAATCTGAAAATTTGCAAGATAAACATAAACTTCTAGATTCAGTGATAAAATGCTGGAAAGCAGAAGGTTTTCCTCTTCCTAAAGAATATGGATGGGATATCTTCAGTGAAGTTCCAATAGGACAGGGGCTAAAATCAAGTTCAGCTTTAGCATGTGCTGCAATTAAATCTCTTAACTCTGCATCTTGGATGAATTTAAATAACTTTGAAATTATTGATTTAGCAGTTAAGGCTCAAAAAGGAGCAGGTTGCACCATTACTGGTAGTATTGATGACGCATGGTGTGCAATGGCAGAAGGTTGGAAATTAATTGATTCAACTAAGAATGCTGCTGAATCAGTACTATCTGAAGGAGAGATAGAGAATTCTTTGTGTGTCCTAATTGCAATTAGAGGAAATAGGAAAAAAGACATAAAAATAGAATCTTTTAAAGAATATAATGCTCTATTTGATAAAGCATTAAAATCTATCGAAAGGAGAGAAATTTTTGAAGCACTGACTACTAATGGAATGGGCGTTGCTGCGGCAAATGACGATGATGAAGCGATAAAAATATGTAATCTATCCATTATTAACGGTGCAATAGCTGCAGGGATAACTGGCTCTGGACCAGCAATTTGTATAATCTGTTATGAAAAAGAAGTGGAAGTTTTATCCGATATAATAAAAAATTATGATATGGATTTGATAAGAACTACATTTTACAATTTTTCAAATGAGGAGGAAGTATGATGGGAATGGGACTTGGAGAAAAATTACGAATTACTTTGTTCGGAGAAAGTCATGGCAAATGTGTGGGTGTACTAATAGAAGGTATGCCTCCAGGAACTAAAATTGATAATGAAAAATTGGCAAATGATATCAAAAATAGGAGACCGGGGAGAAAAGGATTGTCAACTAGAAAGGAATTAGATGAATGTGAAATATTATCTGGAGTACATGAGGGTGTAGCAACTGGATGGCCTATACTACTACTAACAAAAAATTCAGATGTAAAGTCATCTGATTATTCATTTTTACCAGATCAGCCTAGACCGGGGCACGCAGATATGGTTGAATATGTACGCTCAGGAGGTGCTAATGACCCAAGAGGAGGAGGTTCACAATCTGCACGACTGACATTTGGAATTGTCGCTGCTGGAAGTCAAGTAAGAAATATGTTAGAAAATGTGGGTTGGAAATGTGAAGCACATTTACTAAGAGTTGGAGAAATTTCTGCAAAACAATTATTCGAATTGAATGATGAAAATTTACTAGATCGAACAATGAATATGGAAAAATTGAATTGTAAAGATAAAGAAGCAGCAGAAAAAATGTCAGATTATTTAGAAGAAATAAGAATGAGTAAAGATACAATTGGTTCTGTAGTTGAATTACAAATTGAAGGGTTGCCAATTGGAGTAGGGGAGCCTTGGTTTGATGGTTTAGAGCCATCATTGGCACGTGGGTTGATGGCGATACCAGGTGCAAGGGCAGTGGAATTCTCCCATGGAGTAAATTCATCCTTAATGCGTGGTTCAGAGCATAATGATGAATGGATAAGCAGTGAAGAAAAACCCACTCTAAGAGATTCAGAAAAAGGCCTAGTTGATGGTGCTTTAGGAGGGCGTTCAACGGGGGCACCCATGAGTGTCAAAATTCATTTTAAGCCACCAAGTAGTATTCCCAAGGAACAATTTACTTTACATCTTCCTAGTAATGAAGTTCGATCTTTGAAAGTTGGCGGAAGACATGATCCAGTTTTAGGCCCAAGGGCAGTCCCCGTCGTGGAGGCAGTTGCAATGTTAATAATCGCTGATTTAGGAATTATTGGAGAATACATTAACTCATAATTAGTTAGTTTTTTTATCTCTAAATTGTTGTATCCTAAGTGGTAAATTAACGGCAAAAGATCCTGCAATTATCATAAAAATAACCATTGTACCTAAAGCAACACCGTAAACACTAGTTAATTCAACGCTTTCTCGAAGTCTGTTGGCCGAAACTGGATCTATGACTCCAATTATTGCAGGAATTATACGATTAATGAATAAAGTAAGTAGAGCGACGATACCAGCTATCGAAGGAGCAATTAGCAAAGATTTATGGTAACGAGAAGTAATTTTCTGTATTCCCATTACATACACTTCTCCAGTTCTTATTGATGTATCAAGCATAGAAAATCTAATTATTCCACTAGAAAGTTCAATAAACATAACCAAAAATATTGCATACAAAATAAGTAGTAATTTTTGAGCTATTTCTCCTTCTGGAAGGAAACTGAGGCCGAATTCTACTTTGCTTCCTGCAAATCTTATTGTTACGATTATTAGCATACAATAAGAAACCAATAGTGCTCTTTGATCTCTTTGGAAAACACCATACATTCCACCAATTAGTCCTATTCCAATTATTATGAAATGCAATAGTCCTCCAACAAATCCTAATCCAATCATGTTAGAAATTGCAAACCATGCTGTTCCCGTAACTGGAGTTATCATGAAGGTTAGGAAGCACAATAAAACCAATGTAATTGATGAAGACAATTGTAATGAAGTCACCATTCTGTCCGGAGGGAGAAATTTCATTGAGCTTATCACTGGACCTCCAAAGATTGATTCCACCCAACCAGGAACATGAACCTCAGGAATGGCATCGATAGGAATTTCGGTGTTCTGTTTTTGACGACCGGCAGCAGCCTTCCTACTTGGAGCTGAAGAACGAAGTGTTGTACTATCATACAGATGTGCAGTATCACTAGTCTGAGTTTTATTTTCTTCGGCCATCAAAACACCTCAAAATCCTCTAGCCCCGGTAAGGGCAGTATTTAGCATCATATCTGGTTCCCAATCCATTACATATGCGCCCAATCCTCTTAACTCTGCCATCAAAATATCTCTTTCAGTCTTTAATACTTCATATCCAGTTCTATCTAGTCTCCTAGCATCAAATTCAAATTCTAAGCTACTAGGAGATAATACTGTAACTTCAAAATTCCTTGATCTTAAATCTCTGACTGCATCAACTATAGTTGGATCTTCTTCAAGAGGAGATAGTAATATGACCGGGCTACCTCTATTAATATGAGGCATTATTCGATTAGTAACAATCTTCAATGGAGTATTGCCTTTTGCCATTGAACCCGCTAATTTAGTCAATAAAACATACAATTGTTTCTTACCGGTGTCTCTATCTACAGAAGTTATTTCGTCTCCATATAATACTAAACCAACAGAATCTCTTCTGGATAAAAAGTATTGTGAAAGGCTGGCTGCTGCCCTTGTACTATAAACCAAAGAATTCCTACTAACGGGCCCTGTTTCGCTTATCTTCCTACTATCAACTATTATTATGATATCACTAACAGCATCCTTCTCAAATTCGTTTACCATCATTTTTCCATCTTGTCTAGCAGTAGCCTTCCAATTTACTTTCTTCATTGGATCTCCTGGAATATATTCTCTTAGATTATAAAAATTTGAACCTTCTCCAGGATTCCTAATATTAACTGCACCAGTGAAAATCTTCGGAACTCTGCTCTTTATCATGGCATCTTTAATATCTTCCATTTTAGGGAAAACAAGGAAATCTTCATACAAATGTATTTCCTTTTCATTGTGAAATAATCCAAAAGCATCCTGCACCCTTACACATACTGGCCCGATCGTATAAAATCCCCTTAGCGGAGTTTCTATAGTATACGAAATTTCAGTTTCTCTTTGTGGACCTAATTCCATCAATACATAATTAGCTCCCTTCTTTATTCTCATTACTTCGGGCACTCGATCTCGAACTTCCAAAACTTTAGAGGTATTTGACCTATTTTGAAGTCTTAAAGATACATCTATTTCACCATCTTCAAAAATTCTTGAAGAAGAAACTTTACGCATGGCCAAGATATTTTGTAATTCTATTCCTTCATCATTTTGTGCATCGTCTATTCTTCTACCAGATGATGAAACATCTGCATGACTGGTGCGAAATGCTGCCCACGTCAAGAATGAAAGTAAAACTACTGCAACAGTAACTAATTGTTGATTTCTCAATACTAAACCTAGGAGATAGAGTGCCACCGCTAAAGATGCGAACATCGCGGATTTTCTACTCCATGCCATAATCCCACTAACTCCGTAGAATATTCAAACAGTTGGAACTGGAACAGTTCTCAAAATTTCTTTGATTATGTCTTCAGTATTTACTCCCTTTATTTGATGTTCTGGTTTGAGTATTAAACGGTGTGCTACTGCTAAATTGGCTATTGACTTTACATCATCAGGAGTTACGAAATCACGTCCTCTCATTGCAGCAGCGGCACGACTAGTTTTCAGCAAAGCTTGTGAACCACGAGGTGAAGAACCGACTAATACTTGATTATGTTCACGAGTTTGTGTAACTATTTCGACCATGTACATCCTAACTGCTGGATCTACATATACATCTTCTATTGCTTGCTGCATTGCAACTACGCGTGCTGGATCTGTAATGGTTTCAACTTCAACCTCATCTTTCTTTCTTGCAATACGTCGTGATAAAATTTCATCTTCATCAGAACGGCTAGGATAACCAACACTCATTTTGAACATAAATCTGTCAAGTTGGGCCTCAGGCAATGGGTAAGTACCTTCTTGTTCGACTGGATTCTGTGTAGCCATTGTCAAGAAAGGTGCTGGTAATTTATGAGTTACTGTACCAATAGTCACCTGCTTCTCTTGCATGGCTTCTAAAAGGGCTGCTTGAGTCTTTGGAGGGGCTCTATTAATCTCATCGGATAAAAGGAGATTACAAAATATAGGCCCTGGTTTAAATGTAAATTCGCCCTTTTTAGCGTCATAGATATTTGTTCCCGTAATATCTGCAGGTAGCAAATCTGGAGTAAATTGTACTCTCTTGAAGTCACAACCTAGTGCATCAGCGAATGTATTAGTCATTAGAGTCTTGGCAAGACCGGGATAATCCTCAAAGAGAAGATTTCCATTGGATAAGATATTGACCAACACGTTATCAATAACGTGTGATTTTCCAATAATCACTTTCTGTACTTCTGAACCAATTGCTTGAGCTATTGCTCCAACTGCTGTTAACTTTTCATTTGTTTTCGATGACCCTCGGGCTTCTGCTGCCTTCTTCGCATAAGCAGCATCTGTGGCATTTGAGGGCGGTGCTGGCGGTGCATCTGCTGGTGGTGTTGCATTCATATTTATATCTCCATTTCATTAATTTTTCTTACCCCAACGACGAATTGCCTGCATCATCTGGCGTAACTCCTTGGGCGTGTATGTACGGCTTTGGCTATAAGCCAATTCCACAAGACGTGGATCTCCAATCATTGACTGGACTTCCGCCGGAGGTTTTGTTGCCATTTGATCACGAGACAAATCGTGATGGACTCTGATTTTAGTAAATAGTGCCTGTTGGACACGTGTTCTATATGTTTTAGGATCTAACTTCTCTGGTCTTTCAGAAAATCTAGTCAAATCGAAGACATGACGCCAATTCTCTTTTTGTGGAACGACCATCATTGCTACTAACAATAGTAAACCGACATTGAGAACTACTAACCATTTAAGAAAAGTATTAGAAGTTAACAAAACAATTGTCCCCATAGTTTCAACAAATGGGGCTGAAATTACGCCAGTGATATGACGGCTTTCATCAAATACTATTTGAAAATTTGATTTATCACCAGCAAAATTTCCATTCTTAATTTTTGCAGATAATTCTGAATTATCAAATTCCATCATATCATAAATCAATGCATTGAAATAATTGCCATTGCCTAACCAATCGCTATTGCTATTGATTTCCTGATTCCAACAGTTTTCAACAATACATGACTCTCGCAAACCTGTTTTCTTTGCTTCATCTAAGGTCCATAAACGATTTGAAAACGCTTCTTCATCGGCGACAAAGGTGATACTTCCAGAAACAGATAATTCGCCAACTCCTCCAGAAAGTGTACTTCCACTACCGCCACTACTCACTTGGTCTAATACTGTTATATTATGGTAATCAAAACGCATAATTAATTTTAAATCTCCAGGTGCTGGATTCAAAGGATCACCAGGATCTCCATTACCTTGTGTATCAATAAAGGCAGAAGTGGATGCAGCACCAAGTGTCATTATTTGCCTATGTCCCGGATTAGTAACGTCTTTATTTGAGGGTTCAAATTTTAGGCCAGTAGGAGCTCTTAACATAACTGGCATACGACAATCTATTGGTTTATTAGTATTCAAACTAAAGGCAGAACAACCTTGTCTTAATGCAGCTGTAGACATACTATCAATATCTTGACCAACAGAAGCGACGGTCCACACATTTCTCCATGTCACTATTTCTCCACCATTTGCATCTCTTTTTACTTGACCAGATTCATCAAATTCAACCCA
>NHGE01000047.1 GCA_002172375.1 Euryarchaeota archaeon TMED129
TGCTGATAGAGTGATATATATGGATCAAGGAGAGATAGCTGAAGAAGGTCCTTCATCAATTATTGATGAACCAAAAACTGAAAGGATGCAAAAATTCCTATCCACATGGGATTGATTAGCAACTTTCAGCAGCCGTCCATGTCTCTTGAGAACCACCGCCGCCTTGATTTGGCCCATCTCCTTCAACTACTTCTTCTGCATAAATGTAATGAGAAGTGTGAGAAACTATTTGATTTCCGGCTGACCATGGTTCTGATTGAGTTACGTCCACTACAAAATAATAACAGCCATATTCGGACTCTTCCCATTGATCCTTAGGAATATACTTGAATTCTCCCAAACCAGGATCAACAACAGACCCTTCGAGAGGCAATTCACTACCAACATCACCTATATCGTATTGCCCTGATCCATAGTCCCCAGAATTAGAGTCCCATGTGGCACTTGTTTTATTCACGTAAACATCTGGATAATCTATTGCTACATTTCCATTTTCAAAATACAATGTGGCTGAAAGATTGAATTCAGACAATGGAAGACTTCCAGGGCGGCTATTAGAATTCAATCCTGCCCACGCAATAAGAGATACGCCGATTACACAATCATTGGTAGAGCCACAATTATCATCATCATCACTTAAAACAGCAGTAGCTAATGATTGAACATCATCAATTGTCCTAGACAAATGGTTACCATCCAATATGGTTGACATAGTATTGCCATCTACAGTTATCCTAAGTAAGTAATCTGTGTCAGGTAGAGAATTACCAGTATAGATATCAGAAATTTGTATAGTTAATTTTCCATAATCTCCTAGGCCATCACTCTTATCAATTTTTAATGGCATTGTTTGAGTCCATGAACCGACCTCTACAATAGCATCGGCAGCAGAAGAAGACCCTCCATTTTGTCGAATTTTTATCTCTATTTCAGTGCCATCATCATTCATTTCAACTTCACCTAGGGACATATCTCCAACAAATAAAAATCCAAGTATAATAGGCACTAATAACATAGATAAGTAAGAAATTGCAACTATTATTGCTGGAACAACCGCAACTCCTCTTCCAGCAATTTTACCGATTTTAACTTGTACTGGTAAACCTATGCCGAGATAAATCCACACTCCAACTAATGATGCCAAAGTAACCAATGGAGTAACTATTGTTATAGGGATCGCGTCTGGTATTAAATAAACTCCAAACCACATCATAACAACAGTAGGCAATAAACCTCCTATTCCAAGAGCTAAGAAGATTTTCTTCAAGTCAATATCTTTTGGAGATGAAGGAATAAATGATATAGAATCTGGCTCGCCTGGCGCACTTGGTATTTCTCCTTCAACTCCTTCTCTCATAGCAATTTTGTCTAACAAATCAGCACCATCTGAATTTGCCTGTGATTCTTGTTGTTCCAATGCCTTTTGAAGAAGTCCACCGTTACTCATCTAATATACCTCGCATTTTACCTCAGACTGACGACTGGTTATCAACCCGTTGCCATAAAACATCAATAAAATATTGAATTAATAATAAATTCAGAATAACCGAGCATCAAAAGGAACTATCTCTTTATCCTCTTCATTAGCGTATCTAATTTCATTGCGATGTGATCTCCCTGCTAATGCTACTGCAGCCAATGCCGTAATCATCATTGTACCAGCTATTTCAAAACCGGGCAGATATATTCCTCTAATGTAAATTGTCATAGATTGAATCTGATAATTAGGTATTCCTTCAGTTCTTATCGAGAAATCTGATGTCGCTTTAAATTGTAAATTGTAGTACTTATCNGTCCATCCTTGATTTTTTGGAGTCCTCATTTGAACTCTAAATTTAGTAGGAGGCGCTAATGAATCGATTTCATCAGTCAATAAAGGTATACTTAATTGGAAACCTGCATCATTTAATTCATCGAAATTTGATACTTCAACATTAAATTTATCTCTTGCATTACCATCATTGTAAACATCNAACTGNAGCATATAATCNACCTTNGGCCTAAGTTGTAAGAATGCTAAATCNGCCCCTACTCTAAGTCTACTAAATTGTTTATAAACGGCGAGAACTTTACTTTCTACAGGTTCTGAAACTCCACTAACTGGACCTCCGCCCCATGTAATAACCTCTGCTTCAATAGTTACAACTTGTTGACCTTCTGGAGCTCTTAGTTCGGCCCTGAGAGCAACTTCAAAACTCGCACTACCCTGTCCTGAAACAGATTTAGAACCTGGTCCTGCAACTCCTAAAACTCCTCCCGAGTAAGTTAATTTTACAGTNTCAGAAAATGCTGTCGGATTNGAGAGNGTNCAATAGACAATACTAGTTCTTGTTGCCCCNGGGAATACATCAATNGCATTGGGTTGTTGACAATCCAAAGAAATCTCAGGAGAGGTTTGNGCTTGTACCATAGCAACGCCTGTCCATGTGCTAATGAAATATACACCAATTAACATCAAGGCTGTTCTAAATGAAGAACTCATCGACCTTTGGCTTTCCTAAATCTTATTTTATACTTCTTATCAGATGCACAAAAAAGAGACAATATTTGATAATTATGTTTGGTGGACCCGACCGGATTTGAACCGATGGCCACTCGGTTATGAGCCGAGCGCTCTAACCAACTGAGCTACGGGTCCTATGTGNTCGCCCAATACCAAAAGAAATGAACTTTATCTTTTTCAATAAGATTTCAAATGCTACATCAGGTGTTATCAACAACACCAATATTTATNCATATGGTNATGCCCGAAGTAACATAGAAGGTGCATGTATGAGTGAAAGAGAAGGAGCATTGAATGCAAAAAATATAGCGATTGGTTGCGTAGTAATAGGATTATTACTTCCTGTGTTAAACTTAACTNTAGTATCTGGAATAGTTTCAGATGGCGTTGCCGATGGAGTACAAGATACACTAGCAGATGGCAGAGATGAATTAAGTGACTGGGAAGATCCAGATTGGCTTGTTTCTACAAGTGAAAGAACATACTTTGCTAATAGTATAACTAANCTTGAAAGTTTAGAAGATGGTACTGATACCATGCCCATTCTAGAGAAGATGGGGCCATTTGTCTACAATGTCACTACAACGAGAAATATCATAGATTTTGATGGGGAAAATGGCACCATTACATATTCAGAATATGACGTATTTGATTGGTGCTCAACTTGTACATGGACAGATGGAGATGGTGTTGAGCATCCCTCAATNGATGGAAATACTGAAATTTCACAAATAAATATACTTTGGAATACACAAAAAATCGCAGGAGTAGGGACAGGAATTGAATATGGAGAAATTTTTGCTAAAGCAGGATTTGGAAATAGTATGATTCAAAATGATTTAGTTAATAGAGCACCGAGTATTTGGGCGTCTGAGGAAATTGCATCTCAAGTCCAAGCTCTGGGCAGTGCTGAGGCATTACTAAGTGGAGCATATACATCATGGAATGATACTTATGCNTTAGGAACTATGACTCCAAGTTTTTCATCTTCGGCNGCAACAATAATGGAAGGTGCTTTTGACCCATCAACTGTTACAATTGTCAACCCAACTACAGGAGAGACGACATCGACTTGTATCGCACTAACATGTGATATTGGTCCTATGCTTGTAGCCGGAATGGGCCAGCCAAGCGAAACAATAACGCCATTAAGATCTGCATTATATGGCTATTCTGATGTAGAAGAACCAGAAAGAACCCATATAGATTGGGCAGTATATTCACTTGCGGGCAACATGTTTGTCGGCATGGGAGGCGGCNTAGAAGATTTGAGAAATGCTACTGATTTGAATGATAGANTGGTTGAAGTATGTGGATCTAGTTGTGACTTCTCAATGTTAGATCCTGCAGTTTTAGATTATACATTATTTGGTGTGGACGAAAGTGGTTTGGCGGCCGGCCTCATTGCTGTAGAAGACTTTGGAGGCATTCCTTTGCACGGTTTGGCGTTATTCTTACTTGGTGCACAATCAGATGCCTATGGTACTATGGGATCATATGGAATGGGATTAACTCAAGTATTGGCTTTAGCAGATTATGCGGGATCTTGGAGTGGACTATTAGGTTCTAAAGATTTTGAGATGGTATTAGTAGGCGGCTCGGGGCTAATGGATTCATCAGATTGGTGGCAAACTGCTTTCGGAGGCGAAGAACCAATAAATGGAGGATATTTATCAATCGGCCTAAACAGAGGATCGTTTGAAGGATTNGTAGANATAGGAACTGATAAAGCAAGTGAGATACTTTATGGAGATGAATATGGACTAACAGGTTCTTTTTCTACAGCATTTGTATACGGAGAATTGAGTGGACTTAGTCTACCAACAGCTCCAAATGGATACGGCCAAGTAGAATGGACAGATGCTTATGTTGCTGGATTGTATGATATATCTGAAGCTGACGCAGCCGCTTTGAAAAGTTGGATTTTAGATTTTATGTTCCCACAAGTAGTTCCTGCTCTCTTAAGTTTTCAATATGGAGCAAGTGCATATACAACACAACCAATGAATAATTGGCTATATGGATGGAGCGATAGTGTACTTGAAGGACTGTACAGTCCAGAAGAAAGTTGGGTGAAACTTGAAACCAATGCTACATACTATGGATCAAGTTCAATGGATCAAGACTCAGATGGTTTACCAGACTATTTAGAGATGCAATGTGGTTCAAATCCTACAGATCAGAACTCAGTGAAAACAGACTGGAGCGATCCAAACTGCGAACCAATGTTTGAGGGTTTGAGTACTGGAGATTTTACTGTCTATGTAATGAGCACTGGAACAGGGGCGAATAATGCCGACAATATGGAACATGGGATACAAAGAGGATACATTAACTCGGATGGAGATGGATTATGCGACTTCAAATTAGACTCAGATGGTGTGGCTACATATGATGTACCTTGTGAAGCCAATGAAGTCTATGGTATGACAGAACACTTGCCATGGAGAGCTCCGCACAAAGAATTATCAACACTTAGTTTATTGACTGATAATGTTGGAAATTCGAACACTGTTTGGGCAGGAACAATCGGAGGAATAGCAGATGCTGATGATCCATTTAGTGTAAATCTTGCTGGATATTCTGTGGCTGAAACCGTAGTAGGCGAGGAGGTTACTTACAAAGAAATACCAATGATAGAGCATAAGATTTCTCTTGATCCTGCAGAAAATCAGATTCAAGGAAAGTTAATTGGAAGTGGGACTTATGTAGATGCAATGCCGGGTGCTTTACCAGTATATTTCGGCTCAGAAGTTGACATTAAAGTAGAACCAGTTACAAATGTCGCGATGTATGGAAAAGGAATATCAACATTCTACTTTGATTATAGAGGTCCGGGTAGTTTGAATCCTGACTTTGGAGCAGAAACAACAAAGTCGGTTTTTGAGATACATACTTTTAGTGAAATTTCAGATGATGATGCGCGTGTATTCAAGGGCAAAGTTCTTGACCATATGGGTCCATTTTTCTGGACGGATTTCGGAGGATCTGGAGATACAGAGTTAGAGCCAGTTAGAGTAGTATCATATGTTTCTGCTGCCATGTACGTAGGTGGCTTGGCATTAATAGCAGTAGGTGCTAATAATCTAAGGAAAATGGAAGATATTGAATAGTCGACGAATGTTGACATGTCTGTGAGACATAGGCTGCGCCATGTAGATCAGATGAAAGCTATCGCAGTATTATGCATGGTTGAAGTTCACACTGCCGCTATTATACCTCCTGAAGGAGTTACAGTTGGGCATCCNGCGGCGTTTTTTGCAGCGGCATTTGGAGGCATGGCCGCNCCTATGTTCATCACAATATCTGGATGGGGAATATACAAAAGTGGCATAGAAAAATCGAAAATTATTAATCAAGAAATAAAAAAATGGTTTCGATGGATATTTACAAGGGTATTTGTACTCTCATTGTGTCAAATAATAATTAATTTATTATTAAACATAGAAAGAGGAGGAAGATTTTATTGGCAAACTCCGGGTGTTTTGACCTTATTAGCGATTGCATCTTTAATTACNCCTCTTTTAGTGAGAATGGACACAAGGATAAGATTGGCCTTATTCTTACTACTTATGGCATCGCCCACTTTACTTGGAGACTATACTGGTTTAGATTGGTCTTGGGGGCAAAGAGTTGGTTCTAATGGCTATTTAGAATGGATAGAGAGACTTCTATGGAATGGGACCTATCCTGCCATTCCTTGGTTAAGTTATGTATTTCTTGGAACACTTATTTACGATTTTAAAGATAAAGTTAGAGTCAGAGATAATATGATTATCACAGGATTAATAATCACAATAATATCAATTTTTATATCAATAATGGATAATAAAAATTGGGCTCTGACTTCTGGTGATGCTTTATTGACTTTTTTTCCTGCTAACTCATTATTCATTGTTGTTTCATCCACTATGGTTATTTTGTTAATGAAGATATTAGAGGGAGAAGAGATGTCTGGAGGGAAATCCAGATATGAAGAAAAATTAGCATTCCTGGAGTCAACTGGAAAGCTAACATTAACAATATATGTAGTACATTTTGCTATCCTCGGATTGGCTGCAATAATAATGGAAAATAGACCTAGATTAGGTTTTTTTGAATCATTTATCTTGACCATAGGACATACCATCGTATGGATACCAATATCTAATTGGCATCAAAGAAATATTCCGAACGTTTCCTTTGAAAGTTTACTGAGGAAATAAATATAAATTAATTATCAGTATTCCAGTTAATTGGCCCAAACCAAATACTTCCAATATCATTTGTTGCCTTTATTCTTGCATAATAAGTAGTATCGCAACATGATAAATCNGATAATTGATGATTTTCATAGCCTACAGAAGGNGTGCCAATATCAATAGAATTTGACCATGAAGATGATTGAGTACCGGCATCACTAGTTCCATAATACAACGTTAATGTTGTATTAGTCCCATTATCATATGTCTCCCAGTTAATCTGCGTTGAATTAGATGTGATATTGCTCGTACCTAGATTTCTAAGTATTGACTCATAAACGAAATATTCCCCTCTCAATGGATCATCCACCCAAACTGGTAGTGAATCCAATGCACTAAATGTATTTTCTGCAAGAGGGAAGCCCCAAGCATCGTGATATGGTGCTAAATTATAACCAGTTGCGTTGGATAAATGCATTACCCATGAATTAAATTCCTCCGTATCTCCAACTGGAACTTCAGAATCTGGTAAGTCATAATAAACCGATAAAGCAGATGTAAATGGNCTCCAGCCCCATTGTTCTTTGATTATCAAATGTGTATCCAAGGCGACCCATACGGACCAGTTAGAAATATTAGAACCGTCATCAAAATAATTTCTCATACGTTGACTACGTTGATCNGCATCTGTAGCACCNTGTCCAGANGTACCGACTAACTCTTCCATCAAATATACGCTTGCAAAATTACAAGAGGTTTCNGTATTTCCAGGAAGAGTAGAGGGCATCCATTGGTGGTTATGNCCTAANTCATGNAACATNCCCCAATCTCCGTTTTCACTCATATATTCTAAGTCCAGAACATCTGGAACACTCAAATCGTGCGCCATGAAAGGATATCCAGAATGCATCCATCCTGCTGATATTTGGGCATCGAATACTGCTCTTTCNACACGAGGCCATGGAGTAAATCCGTAAAGTGAATGTTCCATTGACAAAGCTTGATCCCACCAATCCATTAATTCATCAGGATTTTCTAGGTTTCTTACTTCATCACTAGGGACTGTTAAGATAAATAATTCGCTACCTATTTCTGCCCATGGAGCAGGAGCGTTTCTTTGATTTAGAAGCCAATCAGAAATATTAGTTGAATCATGAAAATATCTCGGAGACTCAACAGCGTTGGAAATAAGGACATCAAAAATCCCCAAAGTTGATCCGGCTTCAATATTTACATAGATATTTCCGCCAAATGCATTTCCAACATCCATAGTACTATTTTCAACGTACCAATTTCTTACAATATTCGGGAAACGATGTAATTGATCTTTACCCCATAAATTATCTGAATGTGCACCAATTAATATCCATATACCTTGATTAACTAAAGTTTCATTTAGAGATATAGTTACTACTTCTCCTGGTGCTGCATATAATCCTGTAGACATACGGAGAGGTGATCTGGCTTGAGAGTAACCAAAATTACTTGGAAGTCCACTCTGGTTGCCATCTATTGTTACAGAGCGAGATATCCTAGAAGCATTGGAAGGTACTGATCCAGGAAATTCAGTATGGCTCGGATGAGCAGGCAATTCATTAGCGGGAAGATTCTGAGTGAGTGCTTCTTCAACTCTAAGTAAAACATCTGCAACAGGGTCCTCTCCTAAATTATATCCAACATTTTGCCATAAAGTTCCATATTGAATTACAGTCCAACCTGTCATATTGACTGTATTCCTCAAAGGGCTCCAAAATTCATCAAAATCCAATGAAACTACTGTAGTACAAATAGAAAGAGTTTCTTTGACAACATTTGCATCATAGTCTGATAATTTATCGCCATCATTTCTATCTTCTTTAATTGCCTTAGTGGCTGCATGAGGGCGAGATAATTCATGGGGCATTTCAGAAAGATCTACTGAATTATACCCCCAAGCATTAGAAACAAATAAACCAGTAGTTTTTGCAATTTTATTGCCAGGATAATTATTGGAAAGATCAGAATTTGAATATGACCAATACCAAGCATGACCTCCCATAATTAATCCACCACCAGACAATAAAAAGTCTGTAATATTACTATTATCTTGGTCATTATGTCCATTCCAGAACTCATCCAATAAACAATCTAATTGAGATAAGTTACCTGTATCGNCAGAGAGATATACTGTATGCCCTTCCAATTCAAGTTCATCTTTGAAATGATCAAAGCCACCGCCATAGGCCAAGCCTATTTTGGAATTTTCACCACAAACCCATTCTACCGCACGTAATGCGAATTCAGTCTCCTCATATCCCCCTCCTGTTACCCATGATTCATGTCCATAGCCAATCATCTTACCTCTGCCTACATGGCTTGCAGATATTACAGGAATTTTAGANGTATAACCTCCTTCAGTAAAACCAATTGGGAAGGCCCATTGCCCTATTGGCAAAATTGGAGATGGCCAACCGCTCCAGTCAGTTTCNCCCATGCCATACAAAAGATCTGCTTGATCAGCTTGAATATCATGCACCACAATCCATAAATTGGAGACAAAAGAGCCGCCTGTATTATTTGCCCAAATTTCATAATTAATCCAATCTGTACGTAACAATGGTACTCCTTGGATTGAACCATTGGAAGTAATCGATAATCCATCTGGAAGTGGAGGATATATTTCCCATGAATCAATATTTGGACCTATATTAATCGGAGAAATTATGAAAGAGGAATTCGATTCTAAGATTAATTCCTCACTTGGCCAAGATATGTTACTAGGGGCTTGATTAGTTATTTTTATCATTATTTGAGTACTACTAGATCCTCCAGTGTTATTTGCCCAGATATCATATGTCAGCCAATTTTGTTCTNTTGTGGCCATCCCGCTAATATTTCCGGTTTCGAAATTTAAAAATAGACCATCAGGAAGTAGAGGGTAAATTTCCCAAGATAAAGGCTCTCCACCTTCCCAGTTAGGCTCGATTGTATCTATAGCTTTGTTTTTTGTTAAATTGAAATAATAATTGGGATACTGAATGTNCTCCACCCGTATATCTATAATTTCAATAAGAATATCTGTCGACAACGAACCTCCACTATTTGATGCTGTAATTGTGTATTTGGTGAATTCTTGCATAACCATTGGTTTTCCCTCTATTTTTCCATCTGAATTAAATCTTAAACCCCTAGGTAATTCAGGAGTTATTGACCAAGATTGTATCATTCCACCAGAAATACTCGGTTCTATTTCAACAGAATCATATTTTGTCAATGAATAATTATGGAACTCATAATTGAGTCCAAAGGGGGCAGAATGAAGTGAGATTATCCGAATTTTTGCCTCAGTTGTTCCTGCTAAATTAGAAGCATAAATACTATGATTGGAATCAAGTTGNGTTGTGATAATACCATTTATTGAGCCATTTTGATTCAATGTCAGGCCATGAGGAAGTGGAGGTTCAATCGACCAAGAATCTGGAATTNCATTGATAGATGGTTGTGGNAAATTACAAAATAAAGAAATTATACAATTCATTATTTCTGATGAATACTCTAATTTTCCTAATTCAAGAGGTAAAATTTCAATTTTAAGTATAGTATTTGAGAATCCGGCTTCATTAGAACCCTTGATTGTAAATATTGTAGGTATTAAGGTTTTATTTGGTGTACCAGAAATCATCCCAGATCCCTCATCTAGATTCAAACCCTGAGGTAACGGAGGGCTTACTTGCCACAATTTTGGNCCATCTCCAATAAAGTTTGGAGTGAGGGGTTGCATCTCTTCTCCCAATGATAATTGAATTGAATTTTCNCCATANTTTAATTTTTCTGGCCTTAACATCGGCCTACATGAATCTCCCATAAAGACTTCATCAATNTTACAATCTTCTTCGATAATTATTTTTTCAAAGCAGTCCGGATGTGAAGGTTCTAAAGAACAATCAATTATTGGAATTTGAGAGTCTGCACCAGTATCAAGAAGGCCAGTACAACCAGATGAAAGCATTAGGAATGTAACAAGTAATGTCGACTTAACTTGAGAATCCATATTTATTCCTAAGTGCTATTAGATAAAATCATATCTAACTTTATTCATAATCCGGGATATGCTGGGCCTGGCTCAAAACAATAATGAACGGTTTGATAATTTGATTTGAACTCCTTAACATCGTTTTTGATTGTTTTAGGATTTTCTTTATCGATAAGCGCTCTAGAAAAGAATTTAGCCACATCTTTCATCTCATCGACNCCCATCCCTATACGAGTTAGTTCAGGAGTTCCTAACCTCAAACCGCTAGGTTGCATAGCCTTTGTATCTCCAGGTAGCATGTTCATATTCGTAATTATACCAGATTTTTCTAATATTGAAGCAGCTTCTTTTCCCGCTCCGGAATCTACTGAACCATGCCTAGTCAACACTTGATGGCTAGCAGTATAACCTCTCTCCTCTGCTAGAACATCAAATCCTTGCTCTGCAAGAGAATGGGCTAATGCCTTTGCATTGGAAATTATATCTTTTGCATAATCTTCGCCAAATTTTTCAAACTCTGATAGTGCTATGGCTTTACCTGCTACATGGTGTAAATGATAGGAAGAACAAACTCCTGGAAATATTCCATTATTGAGGCGTTTGATGAATTTTGAATCATCGGAATTAGATAAAACAAAACCTCCTTGGGGGCCAGGGAATGTTTTATGACTACTTCCCGTCATTACATCTGCACCTTCAGATAGAGGATTTTGGAATTGATTACCTGCAATTAATCCCATTACATGAGCTCCATCATACATTACTTTAGCACCAACTTCATGGGCTGCATTTGAAAGNTCTTTCAGAGGAGTAGGGAATAGGAAAACTGATTGACCAAATAAGACTAAATTTGGTTTAGTATCTCTTATTAGTTTAGCAGAGGCATCTATGTCTGGCTCCATTCTTTCTTCATTCCAAGGATAAGTGACTAAATTAAGTCCTCTCATTCCTACGGCACCCATTCTAGCATGTGATATGTGCCCTCCATCTGCAGTAGAGACTGCAGTAATTGTTTCTCCTGGNTTTGTAAGGGCCTTTAAAACGCCTAAATTTGAGTTTGTTCCTGAAGTAGATTGTATATTGGCAAAATTACAATTGAATACNGATTTTGCAAGNTCAATACCNATTTCTTCGATNGTATCNAAATCTTCNCAACCTTGNTAATATCTCTTTCCAGGAAGACCTTCTGCATATCTCCCATGTAGATCTGAATTACACGCCTCCCTAACCAATGGACTTAATATATTTTCACTAGCAATCATAGGGATACTATTTTTGTAATGTTGTCCCGAATTCCTCGTTGCCTCTAATATTCTAGACGCTGTATTCTCTCTTTGCATGATGTCCCATCG
>NHGE01000002.1 GCA_002172375.1 Euryarchaeota archaeon TMED129
AGTTTACCTTCGTTGAATCAGAAGATTCAATTTTAGGTTTATTACCCCAATATGTGGGGCGAGTATTCAACATATAAAAAATATTCTCAGATGTTCTATAAACTTCATCCTCACCTACAGTACGATAAAAATTGTGAGAATAATCCTGTCCTTTATTACTAAAAACCACAGAGACAATTTGACTATTATCTTTATATAGACTTAGTCTTTTCCCGGATGAATCATCAACACCAAATTTTGTCCATTTACTTGGATTTTTTGAAATTAGCATATCATATTTACCACCAATAACTTTCTCCCAAAATTGGTCAATTTGGCGGTCTTTTATCACTAAAGAAATCTTTCAACAAAGTTACTATTTCTTGTCCTATTCTATTTTGTGCTTCTACAGTCGATGCCCCTATATGGGGGCTACCATGAAAGTTTTCTAGTTCTATTAATCTACTTTTATACAATGGCTCATTCTCATAAACATCAAGCGCTAATGACATCAAATCACCATTATTCAGGGCAATAAATGCTCCCTCTTCATCAATGATTCCTCCTCTAGCACAATTAACGATATGTCTACCACATTTGCTACCATCAAAACCATATTCTGGCATCATATTAATCCTCTCTTGATTTACTAAATGGTATGTATCTTTGTTAAGGCTACAATGGACAGATATGTGTGTACAATTCTTAAATAAATCATTAACATTGGCATGAATGGTACAGTTATTTTCATTTGCAATACTTTCGTCAATGAAAGGATCATAGCAATGAATATTCATGCCTAATGCTGATGCAACTTTGCTAACTCCCTGGGCTATCCTGCCAAATCCAACTAATCCTAAATTTTTACCTGATAATTCAGTCCCTCGTAATTCTTTTTTTGCCCAAATATTTTTTCTTAATTTCCTATCTCCTGTAGCAATATGTCTTGTGGATGAAATCAGATGACCTATTGTTAATTCAACGACACTCTGTGTAGATGACTGTGGAGTATTACAGACGACTATTTTCTTTTTTGTCGCTTCTTCAATATTTATATTATCTACTCCAACTCCTGCTCTGCCAATGAATTTTATGCCTTTTCCTTCTTCTACTGTTGAAAGTACTTGTCCATTCAATTTTGTCGCACTTCTTACAATTATTGCATCATAGTTATTCAAAACTCCTGATAATAATTCATCTTGAGAATAGTGTTTCTCTATTACTTCATATTCCAATTCTCTAAGTTTTCTAATCGCTTCATCTGACATCCCATCGCTTATTAGTATCCTAGGCATATTACATTCTCATGATATCTATCCAATGAAGTTTATCTATATGAGCCCAATTAATAGATATTTTAACCGCTTTATTATTGACTACTTCTTCTTCAGAAGGTGTATGGCGGAACCACTAGAGTCACTCTTTACCGCTGTTTTGATTCTTTTAGGACCAGTAATTCTTGCTCTACCTGTATCATTTGCATGGCGATGGTGGGTAGGGATGGAACCAGAGCAAGAAGACTACAGGGAAAAAGTAAGGAGAGTGTTGGATGCAGGGATACCAATACGTAAATATCGTTCACAACTAGATGCTGAAGCACGTAAAGTTCACTTAAATTCTGATCGTCAAGCTCGAATAGAGTCTGACTTATTACATCCCCTAAGATTAACTCACTTCTTACTTTTTCCCAGTTTAATTGTTTGGCCATTAGTAGGATTATTCGCTGCTATAATAACACTACCAATGATGCCTGTACTGAGACTAATTGAATGGTTATTGATTAAAAAATCATTATTATCGATGGTTGCTAAAATAGTTCAAAAATTAACTCGTTGGGAGATTATCGGAATACCTAGATTAGATGATGGTGCTAAAGAATTAGACAGAGTCCTAGCATCAATACATAGAATGCCTATAACGGTATTTTTGGGATTATTTACTTATTTGATTATTTCCTATATGCCAATTAGTGCTAAAAATATTATGTTAGTTAGCGCTATTGTATATATTTTCTTAGTGTCATTCATTTCAGTCATTAGGGCCGCTACTGCAAGTTCACTGGTATTCGCAGATCCTACTAATAGACGTTTAATTCCAATGGATACTTTTGTTGAAAACGCCTTAGGACCTTGGGTCGGTGTAGGATTAGTATTTTTATTATCCAGACAATTAATGTATGGTGGGCAAATTAGAGCAGATCAATCTTTAGTCGATCCAGTTGCCTTTTCTTTCAGTGTCCTTTTAGTTCTCTATACAGCAACTATAATCGGAATTACTGTAGAATTGATTTTCTTTAGGCTGAGAGGGGCATCTGTAAGAAATTCGTTCCAAGAACAAATGATTGATATTTTTAAGCCTACATTATATCTATTTACTCGAGATAAAGGTTCTCTACACTTATCTCCAGTTATGCCTCTTTCTGAGTGGCTAGCTAATGGTGAAAATTTAGAAGTTGAAAATTAATTATTTTATTTATTTTCAACTCTATGCCATTTAATAAAATTATTTTAGAATTTTTAATATATTTTATAGGTATTATACCAAAAAATGTCGAATCTTTTTCTTCATCCTTATTTGCTGTTGTGATAATTATTTTTCCTCCTTCAGCAATTTTAAATTCTCCTTCAGTGATATATTTTTTACTTGTTAAGGTAACTAATGCCTTTTTTTGTTTACCACGACTTTCTAGTCGAGCATGTATTTCTTGCCCAGGATAACATCCTTTGTCCATCTTAACCAATTCTCCCATTCCCACATTAAATGGTATTCTATCATTTATTTCTTCATAACCGATCATTCCAATATCAATTCTATGTTTATTCCATTCTTTATCATCAATTTCTGCAAAATATTTTTTTTGTAGTTTTTCTTTAATTTTATTCACATTTATTTCTGGCATTAAAATTTCATATATCATTGTTTTATATCTCTTATCAGTAGAAATTATATTATCTCCGTCTTCTACCCAATTGTAATCATTTAAGTCCTCTAATGAAAAATCAGCATCTGTAAAAACTTCACTTAAGTCCCTACTTGATACTGTTATTTTTCTTATACTGCTATCTCCATTAAGAATTTCGACCTCTTCGTCCCAAGGTATTCCTTTAGATAGCATTCTTCTTACATCATCACCTTTGTTATAATTATTTATGATTAATATTTTATCAAGCATAATATAAATAGACAGATAATCAATAATCCTGCCATTAGAATTACAAATTAGAGACTCATGCCTGTATTGAGTTTCGTTATCTGAGATTTTAGTTGTAAGTATTCTTTCAAGATGTTTTATTGCATCCTTTCCCTGGACAATGGTAAAACTAGACTTGTTCTCATAAAAAAAATTTGAAGTATTTTTCCTATCAATAATACTAACACCTTAGCCAAATGATTGTCCACAACCACATTCACGATCGGCGCTAGGATTTTCAATTTGAAATCCCCCTCCCATCAAGGTATCCTTGTAATCCAATTTTATTCCATTTAATAACGAACTATCTTTGTTATGAATTAATATATTAATCTCTCCAACACTTATTTTTTGAAAACTTTCATCATTAGGATCTTCTGTAATTTTCATATCATATAAATATCCTGAACACCCTCCTGCTTCAGCACTGATGATTAATACATGTGTTTTTTCATCTCCTTTCATCGATTTTTCCATGGCTATCTGTGCTGATTCTGTAACATTAATTTTTACTTCTACCACATCCACATCTGTGACAACTGGTAATGAAAAACCTGAACCATCTAACAANCCCATAAGCCTCTGTAGTAGAGGGGTTATTTGAACAATTGTGTAAGTCTACGCTCTTACCTATTAATCATAACGTTATACCTTTCCGCAGCAGCATGGATGGCATCGAATCCAGACCTATTATTAGAGTTAATAATAAATCAATTACAAGAGAATTAGATGCCGTTTCTGTAGAATCTCCTCTCTCTATTAAAATTCTAGATAAGAATGACCTAGAATCTTCTCTTGGATTATTAATGCGTACTCCAGGCGATGACCCTGGCCTTATTAGAGGGCTCTTGTACTCTGAAGGTATTATTCAATCTGAATCTGATATTTTAGAAATAAATAATCTTTCAGATTATGTCCAAGTAGTCTTATCAAATAAAGTAATATTTAATCCTGAAGATCACAATAGAAAATTAACTATGACTTCTTCTTGCGGTATATGTGGTAAAGAATCTATATCTAATTTAATCCATATACACGGTCCAGAATTATCAGAAAATATTTCTATTAATATTGAAACAATTTCCCATGCAATTTCTTCTTTAAAATCAGGACAGAATTTTTTCTCAACTACAGGAGGAACACATGCTTGTGCTAGATTAGATAGCAATGGTTCTTTGATTTCTATTTCAGAAGATATTGGTAGACATAATGCCATGGACAAATTAATAGGAAACGCATTAAAAAGTGATAATTTACCTGTAGAAGATGAAATTGTGATTGTTTCAGGCAGAGCATCTTTTGAATTAGTTCAAAAATCATTGAGAGCCGGATTTCCTATAATGATTGCTTTAGGTGCACCCAGTACTTTAGCTGTTGATTTGGCATTGGAACATGGCATGACATTAATTGGTTTTGCAAAGAAAAACAAGATAACAATTTTTTCTGGTTCTAAAAGAATAATATAATTTCAACCATTTTAATAAAAGACCTGATGTACATGTTAGTTATGTCAGACACAATGAGGGAACAGGTAAATGAACTCACTCCTATTGAAAATTCACCTCCTAAACTAGGTAAACCTAAATTAGTAGCTGCAGGAATTCCCGGTGTTTTAGCTTCAATGAGCCATAGTATGAATAATAATCTCATTTCTTCTATATTCAATTTATCCAAGGTAAATAGATTCCATGGTTTTGACTGTCCTGGATGCGCTTGGCCAGATCCAGATAATCACCGATCNCGTTTCGAATTTTGTGAAAATGGTGCGAAAGCTGTGGCAGATGAACGTTCCAGCCTAAAGGCAAACCCGAAATTCTGGTCTAAATGGCCTGTAAACGAATTATCTACTAAATCTGATAATTGGTTGAACAAAAGAGGTAGAATAACTCATCCAATGGTTTTAATGCCAAATAGTATGAATTATACNGAAATTACTTGGGAAGAAGCATTTGGAATGATTGCAGATGAGCTTGCAAGTTTAGATGACACAAATAAAGCTATTTTTTATACATCTGGAAGAACTAGTAATGAGGCAGCATTCTTATGGCAATTATTGGCCAGATGGTATGGAACGAATAATCTCCCCGACTGCTCAAATATGTGCCATGAATCTTCAGGAGTGGCATTAACAGAGTCTATCGGTATTGGAAAAGGTACTGTTAAATTGGATGATTTCAATAAAGCTGATTTAATAATTGTAATAGGNCAAAATCCNGGTACTAATCATCCAAGGATGTTATCTGCATTAAGTGATGCAAAAAAATCTGGGGCATCAATAATTAGTATCAATCCTTTAAAAGAAACCGGAATGGTTCGTTTTAAACATCCTCAAAAACCTCTAGATTTACTAGGCTCTGGTAGGCAAATTTCCGATGAACATGTAACTGTAAATATTAATGGAGATATGGCCCTATTTAGAGGTTTTTCGAAGGTAATTATTGAATCTAATTCATTTAATAGGGAGTTTATTGAGGAATACACCAAGGGTTTTGATAATTATGTTAATGCTGTAGAAAANACTAATTGGGATGAAATAGTTAAGCAATCTGGAATCAACATAGATGATATTAAAAGATTGGGTAAAATAATATCTAAGTCTAAATCCACTATAGTTTGTTGGGCAATGGGAATAACTCAACATAAAAATTCTGTTGCTACAATACAAGAAATAGTAAATTTACAATTACTTGGCGGACATATTGGCCGCCCTGGTGCTGGAATTTGTCCTGTAAGGGGGCATTCCAATGTCCAAGGAGATAGAACTGTTGGAATAAANCATAAACCAAATATTAATTTTTTGAATTCATTAGAAGAAAACATCGGAATTAAGGCTCCTCAGGGCCATGGAGTAGATACAGTAGGAGCAGTTAAACTGATGCAAAAAAGTAATTCTGTTTTTATTTCTATGGGGGGAAATTTTTTATCAGCAATGTCAGATACCAAAATTACTGCAAATGCTCTAAGAAATTGTAATTTAACAGTCCAAATATCTACTAAACCTAATCGCTCCCATCTTGTTACAGGCAAAAAAGCCCTGATATTACCATGTCTTGGAAGAACGGAAATTGATCAAACTACCGAAGGAATACAATTTGTATCAGTTGAGAATTCTATGGGTATCGTTCATTCTTCGCAGGGTAATTCTAAGCCNATTAGTAGTAGCCTGAAGTCCGAGGTTGCTATTGTTACAGGAATTGCTTTAGCCCTAGAAAAGAAAATTTCTCGGAATAAAATCAATTGGNAATTTTTATCTAATAATTATGATAATATTAGGAANTTGATTGCCTCTTGNATAGGTGGTTTTGAAAATTATAATTCTCTAGTGCGTAAAGATGGNGGTTTTTACCTACCAAATAATCCAAGAGATAANTTATCATTTGATACTAAATCAGGTAAAGCAGAATTTATTTCTCATAANATTACTAGTAAAAAAGTTGATTCAAATGANTTTTTAATGATGACTATACGTTCTCATGATCAATATAATACGACTATCTATGGCCTAAATGATAGATATAGGGGAATTTCTAATGGTAGGAGAATAATTTTCATGAATCCAGAAGATATTTCAAAAAATAATTTAGAAAAATTTCAATTGATAGATATAACTTCACATTTCAACGGTAAAAAAAGATTTTCTGAAAAATGGTTTGTTGTTCCTTATGACATACCGCAAAATAACGTAGCAACATATTTTCCCGAGTCTAATTCGTTAATACCATTGGAAAGTGTAGCCGATAAAAGTAACACTCCAACTAGTAAATCTGTTGTGGTAACAATCAATAAATCAAAAATTTAATCTTTACTTCTTTTGTTTTGTTCCCTCAATAATATTTTACATCTATTGATTTGTGTTTTACATATTTCTATTCCATCTTTTTCCAAACCTCTACTTATTGATTGTTCAAAACATTTCAATGCGTCTTCATATAGTTCTAGAAAGGCATATGATTGACCCATATTATACAATGTTCTTCCAGTTAATAATGAAGGCTCTAATGAAATTGCAGCATGATATGCCAATATACTTTCAGAGTATTTTGACATTTGATATAATGCATCTCCTCTACCATTTTGACTTCTAACACGCAACTCTTTCTCTTCTTTTGGACATCCNCCTATGGCNTTTTCAAAACAACTTAATGCTTCTGAACTTTTTTCTTCTGATAGAAAATTTATNCCTTTGTTATACCATTCTATTGAGATATTAACATTCTCTTTGTATGTNGAATTTTCTTTTAAATCNNCATTAAATAAATNATTATCTACAAGATTTTCATNTTTATCNTCATCAAAAATTGANTCTTTAGGANTATTTGCTTCATTTTTTAANATGTCTCCTCTGTTTTTACATTGGATAGACTTTTCACTATGGCCAGACATTTTTAGAGATTCAGATAGTCCATACCATGCTTCATATGATTTTGGATTNGTTTCTAAAATTTCTTTCCACAATTTTACAGCACCAATATAATCTCCTGTATTNTTTAGTTCCCTAGCTTTATCTTCAGAAGTTAATTCTGATGAGACTAATAGTTCCAAAACATTATCTTCTGAATCATTTATCACAGGTTGAGAAATTAATAGAACTTCTTCCTCTGATTCTCCATCATCAATCGATTCTGATTCTATTACAGGTTCAGAAATTAATAGAACTTCTTCCTCTGATTCTTCATCATCAATAATTTCCAATTCTTTTCCATTTTCTAAGATTTTAACAATTCTGTTCAGATCATCCATATCGGGAAAAGTAATTAGTGCAATTCTAGCGTATTCTGCAGCTTCTATAGGTCTTTCTTTTTCTAACAAATATGATAGATTAGCAACTGTTGGAGGATGATTAGGCATTATGTTATTTACTCTCTCAAAAAATTCTATTGCAACATNATTTTCTTTTTGGTGAGCTTTAATNACNCCAATAGAATATAATGCATTTACATTATTTTCATCAATATCAANTATATTATTATAGATATTTAGAGATNTTTTNTATTTGCCATCTTCATACAAATTTCTAGCTTCCTNAATCATGTCCATGATATTAGATCCAGATGNTGTTTTTNTATCTCCCATAATNTACTCGCCAAGTACATTATGCATAAGCATTTTCTGATTATGTTATTACAAATATTCAAAGAATAAAGTCGATAATTAATATAATTAATGAATGGGTTGAATAAATATGCTCTTTAGGGATATATATGATTGAACCAATACGTATAATGGGAATATGTGGTTCTTATGGACTCGACTCCGCTAATGGNCACATGATAGATTTAGTAAAAAATGAATGTAGTAAATTGGGTGCTGAGGTAATTGTTTGGGATAATAAAAAAAATCCATTACCATTNGTAGGAGAAGATGGTTGTTGGGATCATCCAAATGTAAAGATGTTTAAGGANATGGCTGATTCTGTGGATGCATTCATATTATCTAGTCCTGAATATCATGGTACAATGAGTGGTGTTATGAAAAATTCTATAGATTGGCTTTCTTTTGATCAAACATCTGGAAAAGTTTTCGGCTTAATTAGTACTCTTGGTGGTCAAGCAAATTCTACAACACTAAATCATATGCGCACTTCAGTTCGCTGGATGCATGGTTGGGCAATTCCTGAACAANTGGCAATGGCCAATATTAAGAACACATTTAACGAAGANGGTGANATTATAGATATAAAATTAAATGAAAGATTGATAAAATTTGCAAATTCTTTATATTCNAATACAATTAAANTACGAAGATAGGTGTTCTTTTGAGTTCATTACCTCAAGGAAGNGAATTTTTACTATTTGTTTTAGCTATTTCCAGTATTATAACTTGGTGGACATCAAATTTTACTGAAAGAATTTATACAACAAGATTTTTTGCTTGGTTAGGNATATGTTCTATTATATCGCTACTTTTCTGGATAATGGGTGACTAATTAATGCTTATTCCAGATAGTAAAATACCAGTGAGATTGCCTGTTAAATGGTATTTTGATNATAATGTATCTAATATAATTATTATCGAATATGATAAGAAATTTTCTAAAATAGAATCTTTTCTTTCTAAATTACTTAAATCNCCAACNTCTATTAAAAGAACTCTAGATNTAATGAATTCAAGATTGTGGTTTCTAATGGANGGNAGTAATAGTTTTAGTGATATAATTCATATCATGGAATCGGAATTTAAAGAAGAAATAATNCCCTCAAAACAACGTATTACAACTTCTTTGATGAGATTTATTGAACTAAGGTTGGTTATTTTATTGTCAGACTCAGAAGAAATTAGTTGGAATATTGAACCCTTTAAAATTCATTAATCATTTTAATTTTCGAGACGTAATTTGTCATCATTTTTTGATTTATACAAAGCAGAAAAATAAACAGTCAATGGTACAAAAAGCAACAAAAAGAAACATCCTATCAGNGTTGCCAAGCTATATATGGATTCTTGAATAGGATTTAATTTAAATTCTTCAACTGAGAGAAAATCATGCTTTACTATATTNACGTTAATTGTTAAATTATCATCAGATAGTATTTCTCCTTCATTTTCTAATTTTATATTCCAAGTTATTGTCTTCTTTTCATTTTCTACAATCTGTCTCGCCTCTTCTTCAGCTAAATNCTCATTATCNCTNTGAATATATCCTAGTCCNTCTATTGGAAGATCTAAGGAGACTCTNCCATGAATCNTTTGTTCTTCACTACTATCAATAATTATTTCATGAACAGAGGCCCTTGAACATGATTCTGAGGTTTCTGAAAAACCCCCGTCTTCACAATTGAAAAAGTCCGCATCTTCAACTCCTAATAATGGCGAATAAAACCATTCAACTCCAGATGCTTCAATGATTAAGGTGGCAGACTCTTCTTCTACTCCTTCAATTGTTACATTAATCCANGTAATTGCTTCCCTTGAAGTAAAATACCAGTTTGCACTATCTNCTTCATTGNATTGAAGATCAATTATTTCAGACTCATTTGTAGTTTTATATCCGTAATATTCAGAGTCTAAAGTATTTGAATAAACAGCATAAGATAGAATTAGCACAAGAACTAAACCTGTTCCTATCATAGTCCTAAGCATATTAGGATTCTTCGCTAATGACTTCTTCATAGCATATCCTAGTACTACCTTTTTTTGAATCCTTGTTCATGGAATTATGATTTTTTATATAATACATCAGTCATCACGATTAAATAGACTCCCTAAGACGGGCGGTCACAATAGGTGAGGCTTTGACGACATACAATGATATTCCTGCTGACATTCTAATAGATGGCTTAGTAGAGAAACTTTCTACCATCGACTCTATAGTAGAGCCAGAGTGGGCAGCCTTCGTAAAAACTGGAACTCATAGAGAAAGGCCACCAAATCAAGATAACTGGTGGACAATTAGATCTGCAGCAATACTACGTAAAGTAGCTTTCAAAGGACCTATTGGTACCAATCATATGGCTCAAGAATTTGGAGGTCCAAGAGATAGAGGAGTAAAACCTAATCGAGCAGCTGCAGGATCAAGAAATATAGCTAGAACTATTCTTCAACAATTATCTGAATCGGGACTAATTACTAGTGAATTTAATCCTGCAGGGACGGTAAATCTCGGCAAGGTTTTAACGCCTGAGGGACACAAATTAATCAATAATGTAGCCCATTCCGTAAGAGGAATAGCAGAAGAAAAGTATCCAGGACTTTCAAATTATTAATGAGGTGATTATTTGGCAAGAAATAAACCATACGCAAAGAAGAAGCGTTTAATAAAGGTAACAAATCAAAATAGACGTGTACCTGTTTGGGTAATGTTGCGTACTAATCGTAATACCAGTACTCATCCAAAAAGACATATGTGGCGTCGTTCTAAATTACAAAGGTGAGTATTATGGCAGAAGTGAGAGAGTTAACAATCCCATTAAGAGCTGCTTGGAGTGTAACAAGAAACCATAGGGCGAATAGGGCAATTTCTGAAATTAAAAAACATGTTTCTCAGCATATGAAGAAAACTGATGAAGAAAAAGTATGGATTGATGAAGAAATAAATAAATTAGTTTGGGCCAGAGGAGCTCAGAAACCTCCAAGAAAAATTAAAGTTGTTTGCACAAGAGAAGAAGGTTTTAACATTTTAGAGGTAAAATTATTGGAGGAATAATCATGGGAAATATTAGACCATCTTTTATTAAAATTAGGGCACTTAGACTAGTGGACGATTATCCAGATAAATTTAATGGCGATTTTGAAAATAATAAGAAATATGTATCAATGTACACAGATCTTGGTAATTCAGAGGGCGAAGAAGTAACTAATAAAAAAATGCGTAATTGGATCGCTGGATACATTACAAGATATAAGCAACGAAGGGTTGATTGAAGTAATTATGGGCGAAAGGCTGAATGTACCTCTTCCTGAATTTGGAAACAAATTATGCATAATTCTTGTTAAACCACAATTTGATGGCAATATTGGTGCTGTTGCTCGCACAATGTTAAATTTCGGAATCACTGATCTTAGAATTGTAGGTAGATCAATAAGTTGGTCCGAGGAAACAAGAAATAGGGCTAAACATGCACAAAGTGTATTGGATAATGCTAAACCATTCTCGCGTATATCGGATGCAGGACATGACTGTTCATTGATAGTGGGAACATCGGGGAAAAGGGAATTCGGTAGTAAAATTTCTTTTCGTCACTTTATATCTCCTAAGGAATTACCTAATAGACTAAATGATACTGGTGGAAAAATAGCATTAGTTTTCGGCCCTGAAGGTATCGGCCTCCTAAATGAAGAATTGCAAGAGTGTGATTTTTTATTATCTATACCAACATGGGAAGGATACCCAATAATGAATTTAAGTCATGCAGTTTCTATTGTTTGTTATGAATGGTTTCAGAATACTAATGATATTCCTTCAGAAAAACTTCTATCTCCAGACTTAAGAAAACAACTCAGAGAAGAAATTCACAAATTATCTCAAGTTTTACCTGCCAAAAGTCATTCGAAAAAGGGCATTGAAGAGACGTTATATCGAGTAATACTGAGAGGAATGCCAAAAAACGATGAAATTCATCGTATTCTAGGCGTAATTAAAAGCTCTTCAAAATCATTCAAGAATGACGATTAATATCCCATGTCGCCCAGGACTTAGGCGTTTCCCTGACATTAAATGATACTAATTTTAATTTATTATCATAAGAAGTTTTTATGTGTTCATTAACTACTTCAAAAGCCCACTTTGCTAGATTTTCCGCCGTTGGAATAAATGGTAATATTACAGTCCTATGCTCTTCTCCCATTATTTCTAATGCCTCTATAGCCCTTTTGTCACCTTCATAAACTAGAAAAGAATGATCAACTACATCATGAATTTCCCGTTCTAGAATCCGAGAAATATCAGAGAAATCCATCAACATTCCTTCTTCAGAAACTCCTTTTTGAGTAACTACATCGCCTTCAATTACGACCTCCCATCTGTATCTNTGGCCATGAAAATGNCTACATTTACTCTTATGATTAGGAACTCTATGTCCTGTATCTGTTTCAACCCATCTTTTGATTCTAGTAACCATTCACTCACCCACAAAATCCAAACAGATTGAGTTTATACAATATCTTTGCCCTGTTTGCTCATGAAAAAGGTGCCCTAGGTGTGAATCGCACCCACTACATCTAACTTCAATCCTCGTCATCCCATGAGAATGATCCTCTAATTGTATAATATTAGCATCTTTTATTTCCTTAGAAAAAGCTGGCCATCCGCAACCAGAATTGAATTTAGATCCAGATGCAAATAACTTCTTACCGCATTCAGCACAATTGTAAACNCCATCTCTGAAGTGTTTATCGTATTCGCCAGTAAATGGACGCTCAGTTCCATTTTCTTTCATNACATGATATCTCAATTGTGATTTAAGAGCNNNAGTTAAGACTTCTTCCCAAGAACTAACATATTCTACTGGATCTTTTCTTCCAATTGCATGAAATGCCAATATTCTTTCGACATCTGCNCCACTAGTACCTGATGATCTACCATTTTCGTCTGGATTATACGATGTATTTGTATTTGCNAAAACGGTATCAAAATCAAGTCCTAATTTTTTACATGAGATTAACGCATCTCTCAAGATAGATTCTTTATTTCCTTCAATATAGGGCAAGTACAATGATACATTTTCAGAATCCCAATTACCCAGTGAAAAGGCCGCTTCTAATGATTCATAGAATTCTGGCCTACAGTCTGGATATATCGCATGATCGCCGGAATGAACTCCTAATGCTATTTTCACATCATTACCTTCTCTTAATGCAATACTTAATGCATAACCATACAAAATAGACGAAAATATAGCATTTCTATTAGGCACAACAGTCGATTTCATCTGTTCTTCCTCATAGTGACCTATAGGTATTTCTTCACCACCTGATATTAATGATGAATGAAATAAACTCATCACACTAGACAGATTTACTATTTTGTGTTCAATTTCAATATTATTACTTGNTAAATATTTTATATTTTTTATGGCTCTATCAATTTCTATNATATGCTTTTGNCCATAGTTATATGATATACATGTCACCTTAAATCCATCTGCTATAAGGCGNATCAGTAATCCAGTAGAATCCATTCCTCCACTAAAAGCCATTATTGCCCTCATTTAATCGACNCCCATCCATTTATGNGTCTGTAACGAAAGCCTCCAACCAGGATTAGATTTTACAATTCCTTCTNCCAAAGAAAAACNTCTTCCATTATTCTCAACACTTTCATTTTCAAGATAGCAAGGTTGTATGTAATGATGCTCAAAACCTATTTTAAGTTCATCGTAAAGTGCAAGATCTTGTCCACAATAAACAATCTTTAATTCATCGCCATTTCGCTGTTTTATAGTAACATTTGGGTAAAGCTGATCTTTGGGTGAAACGCATATCCAATCAATAATCTCTGGAACTTTTATGGTTCCATTAGTTTCAACAGAAAGATGAATGTTATGCTTTTTTAACTCTTTACCAATTGTATCTAAATCTTGCATACAAGGCTCTCCTCCAGTAAAAATTACTCTATCACATCNGTATGAAAGAACTTGATCTACTATTTCNTTTAATGTCATTTCCTTGTATGTTAGAAAATCTGTATCGCACCATTCACATCTTAGATTACAATTACCAAATCGAATAAACACATGTGGTATGCCTGTATGAAAAGCTTCACCTTGAACTGAGTGAAATATTTCAACTACAGGATAAATATTCATAATTCTTTACTCCTGATTAATTGCATTAATTCTGAGCGTGCTTCAGCCTTATCAAAGAATACCCCTCTCATCGCACTTGTTGTCATTATTGCATTCTGCTTAGATACTCCTCTGCATTGCATACAACCGTGTTTAGCTTCTAGGATAACNCCAGCACCTAATGGACTCAGATTATCCACAATATCATCAACAACAGATTTTGTAATCCTNTCTTGATTCTGTAATCTCCTTGCATGTAATTCTACAATTCTTGCCAATTTACTAATTCCTACTATTTTATCTGTAGGTATGTAAGCAACATGCGCCCTCCCTCTAAAAGGTTGTAAGTGGTGTTCACATGTGGAATAAAATTCTATATCTCTTAAAAGGACAATTCCATCATATCCTTCAGCATTAAATGTTGATGCTAAAACTTCTGAGGGTTTTTGTTTATATCCAGCAAAAATTTCATCGAATGAATCTATNACTCTTTTTGGTGTTTCTTCTAAACCCTCTCGTTCAGAATCAACTTCCAAATATTGTAATAATTTTCTGACTGCATCTTCTGCTTCTTGTCTTTCTATTTCCTTCATTCTTTTACTCTCCCATGTCTTTCATCAATCTCGTCTATCTGGTCTAGTAGTTTTCTGCAACCAGTTCTAATAGCATCAGCTAAACTAACATATTTTTTATCATCACCGACATGTTTTTTCAGATCTTCGATTATTTGTTGAGGCATGTCTAAGCTAACCTTGGGCATGTAAGTAGCAATCTATATTTATTATTAAATATTATTATAGTAATATTATAGTAATATCATAGTAATACTATCTCATTGACTCAATTAATTGATCCAGTTCTGGATAGGAATCACCCATAACAATTGCTTTATCTTTCAATCTTTTTAATTGCCCCTTTACATCTTGTGTCTTAAGCCCTTGCGATAATAGATTTGATATTGTGGTTAAGCCACCTTGTATCATACCTGCATCCAAAAAGGCATCATTAGAGATCTTATCCGTTATTCTTAATATTTCTAGGTTCTTTGCTAGAAAAATAATTTCTTCTTCTAATACTTCCAAATCTATGGTTTCTAAATTTTCAAAACGTCGTATTAGTGTTTGCATATTATACCGTGATGATAATTACTTTTGACTATTATTGATTTTCCTCTACTAATTCTATTAATACTCCTCCTGCAGATGAGGGGTGTATGAATGTAATGAGATTTCCATTCGAACCTTTTGTCGGTATTTCATTGATTAATTTTATATCCATTTTTTTTAGTTCTAAAATAGTTTTTTTAATATCACTAACAGAAATGGCCAACTGCTGTATCCCCGGCCCTCGTTTTTTGATGAATTTTCCTATTGGTGTATCCTCTCCTAAAGGCTCTAATAATTCTATTTTAGGCCCTTCTGTTGCAGAAAAAAATCTAACTTTAACGCCCTGCCCTGCAACTATTTCTTCTCCTGAATCAGTAAAACCTAAAATTTCCCAAATAGCACTACTATCTTTTATCGAGTTCGTTGCAATTCCTATATGATCTACTTTAACTTCATCCATTTAAACACCACTCGGAGATATCCATGTTCCAAAAACCTCTCTCATAATTGAATTTATTTCGCCTACTGTTGCTCCAACCTTCACAGCATTAATAATCGAATCCATAACATTTTCATCACTTTTACACACAATTCGTAATTCTTCTAATGCATCATTAACCGTATTTTGTTCTCTTAGATCTTTTATTTTCTTTACAGAAGCAATTTGCTTTTTCGCATTTTCCATATCTAATTTCTGTGCTTCAATACTATTATTTTCTTCTTCTTGATATTTATTCACACCAACTACTTCAATACTTTCATCTTCTATATCTTTCATGTGTTTCCAAGCACTTTCATGAATCATCCTTTGTTGAAATCCCGAAATTATACAGTTCATTGAACCTCCATTATTTTCTATTTCATTCATTATTTTTTTAGCTTCTAATATCATTTCTTTTGTTTTTTCTTCTATCATCTTAGAACCGGATAATGGATCTAAAATACTCGTTATTCCTATTTCTGAAGCAATAATCTGTTGAGTCCTAAGTGCAAGAGTGGCTGCTTCCTCTGTTGGCAAACCTAATGCTTCATCAAAACTATTAGTGTGCAATGATTGTGTCCCTCCCAATACTGCTGATAATGCTTGATAAGCGACTCTTATTGCGTTAATCATAGGTTGCTGCGCTGTTAATGTTACTCCAGAAGTTTGTGTATGAAATCTTAACATAGATGATTTTTTATTTTTGGGGTTGAAATCTGACATTATTTCATACCATAATGTTCTTGCGGCTCTAAACTTACATATTTCTTCAAAGAAATTATTATGGCAACCAAAGAAAAAGGACATTCTTGGTGCAAAATCATCTATTTCTAGTCCACTTTTTAAGGCACATTTGGTATAATAAAGGGCATTAGTAAGAGTTAATGCCAACTCTTCTGTTGCAGTACATCCTGCTTCTCTGAGATGATATCCACTAATTGATATTGTATTCCACTTAGGAGTATTCTCATTACACCACTTCATAAGATCAGTTGTAAGTCTGATAGAATGTTCGGGAGGAAATATGTATAATCCTCTTGCAATATATTCTTTCAAGATATCATTCTGTACAGTTCCTTTCAAACTTGTTCTTGGAATGTTCTTTTCATCTGCAAGCGCTACATAAAGAGCCAATAATGTGGTTGCTGGTGCATTTATTGTCATGGAAGTTGAAACATCTGCTAAATTTATATCTTTGAATAATAATCTCATATCATCAATAGAATCAATAGCAACTCCGACCTTACCTACTTCTCCAAATGCTAAATTATCATCTGAATCAAGACCTAATTGTGTAGGTAAATCAAAGGCAACAGATAATCCTGTTTGCCCATTATTCAATAAAGAAACAAATCTTGAATTAGTTTCTTCTGCAGATGAAAAACCTGCATATTGTCTCATAGTCCAGACTTTTTTCTGNTACATTTCAGGATATATCCCACTTGTATATGGTGGNTCACCAGGCTTACTTGGGATTCCCATGTATTTGCCGGAGAGGCAATGAGTCATGAACAATGCGTTCAATGATGGTGTCCATGTTCAACTTCTTTTTCGGTAGCATCTCTAATACTTATTACTTCAACATTAAATTTCAAAGTCTTTCCTGCCATTGGATGATTAAAATCAATTTTGACTGTATCTTCTAATATTTCATTAATTGAGAATTGCATAGGCCCTTGATCACTCTGGGCTTGAAACATCATTCCTACTTCTAAATCATCAGGAAACTGTTCTCTAGGTACTTCTTGTATAGCATCTTCATTTCTATGNCCATAAGCTTGCTCTGGTAATAAAGTGAATTCTCTATTNTCGCCCTCTTCTGCTCCTAGTAGNTCTTGCTCAAATCCTTCTATCATATTTTTATGACCNACTAAGAATTGCATTGGTTCTCTATCTTTACTAGTATCAAAAATTTCTTCTGATTCTGGAAATTTACCTGTGTAATGNACTGAAACTACTTTGTCTTTTTCTATCTTCATTATCTCACCTTCTTATTGTATAACTTTCTATNANTTTTAATAGAGATTNGTGTTGATNTTCATTAAGTATTCCTTCATTCATTTTTTCATCAANATATTGTTTCGCTTCCTTTGTNGATTGACGNTCTCCTTTAGCCCAAATACTNGCTAATAAATTTGATCGATATTCTTCCAATATATCAATTTCAACTAATAAAGATCGCATTTCATATTTATATTCCATATGTTTACTTCTATCTAAACGCTTTAATCTAGTTGCTGGCTGATAGGTTTTTTGTCTTGTTCGTGCCTTAGTTTTCTTTGGTACCTCAACAACAACTCTTGGCTTCTTCTCAGCTTCTTTTATTAGATTCTTTTTCGTCGCCCTAATTCTACTTTTTTCTATTAGTTCCATAGCTTTTGAACTAGGCAATACCTCCTCTTCTTCTGCTGCTATAATTTCGACCTTTTTTTGTAATCCTATAGTTTTCTTTTTAGTTTTTCTTCCAAGAATATTTTCTTCTAGTATTTGTTCTTCTTTTTCAACAACTTCCTNTATCTTTTGNTCTTCTACAATTGNTTNNTCTTCATTTTTCTGGANTTTAACATCCTCTTTACTTTTCCTAATCAGTATTTCATTTTCACTCAATTTTTTAACGTCATTAGTCGGNTTAATTGCAGNAGCAGGTTTCTTGATTGTGGGTGTTTTGGNNAATNTTGGCTTATCCTTTCTAACAGCGACATCTTTTGATTTTTTTTGTGGCCTTGGAGGTATATTGCCGCCAAAAACATTTCTTGGCGCCACTTTTGGCCTCCTTCTACGCTGCACTGTTTAATCAATCCCCGTTCTTTCGGATTAATGGGGTTTGATAAGTCTTCTTAATTCCAAATTATTTCTGTATGGTCAGTTCTTAACATCGGATTAATAGCACTATCACTCAATTTTGTATTATATCCTACTTTATGTAATAATCTACCTAATTCTGCAATCATTGTACCATTATCTATGCAAAATCTTTTTTCGGGCCAATATGCTGTAGCTCCACGTTCTTCACACATAATTCTCGCCATTTCTCTAATTCTAGTATTACAGGCCACACCACCGCCCAATAATAATTCATTTTTTCCTGTATGGGCCATAGCTCTTTCAGCAACTTCAATACATGATGCAAATGCATGTTCTTGTAAAGACCAGCAAACAGATTCCAAAGAATCTCCAGCATCAATTCTTCTTTCAGCAGCAGTTAACATACCAGAAAATCCCATATCCATTCCTTGAACTCCATATGGAAGATTGATAAAATTTGAATTAACATCGTTATTTAATTCATACTTCTTTGCCAATATTTCAATTTCAGGACCTCCAGGGAATGGAATTCCTTGAGTTCGGGCGAATTTATCTAGCATATTTCCTATCCCAATATCTAATGTTTCTCCCATTACTCTATATTTATTCCTTGAACTAGCAATAACTTGAGTATTACCTCCACTTACATATAACAAAACCGGGTCTTTGCAGCCTGTTTGATTCTTACCAATTTCAATATGTGCTATGCAATGATTCACGCCTATAAGAGGGACTTGCCATACTTCAGATAGAGTTCTAGCAATACTTGCGCCAATCCTCAAACATGGCCCTAGTCCTGGACCTTGACTGAATGCAATAGCTTCTATTTTATTTTCTAAAAACATTTCAGAGGAAGTGGCTTCTCTGAGTAAATCAGAAGCCATCAAACAATGGTGATCAGCAGCCTCTCTAGGATGAATGCCTCCTTCTTCTGGTCTAAATAAATTAGAATATGATTGAGAGGTTTTGCCACTCATATCAACCATCCCAAAAGATAGAGTATGTGCGGTACTTTCGATACCAAGTACTACTCCAGTCATGCCTCCCGGTAGGGGTATCCCTTTGAAGTATAACTGCTCCCACAAGTCATGAGTACCATCATTGTTAACTGTGGTGAAATTGCTCATCTTTCTACAGGAGATACTACTAAACCAATCTCAGGCCATAAAATGTTAGATAAAGAATCACTTGTTCATCCAAAAGGTAATGCAATACTAATAAAAAATGGCAAGATATCATTAATAGATGATAATGATGCTATATTAGACGAATACATTCCTTGGTATGTTGGTGGAAATATATCAAAAAATGGATATAATATAATTGATGCTGATAGTAAAGCGATTATTCCAGGGTTAGTAGATAGTCATAATCATTTAGTTTGGTCTGGAGATAGATCCAATGAATTATCATTAAGACAAGCGGGTAATTCTTACTTAGATATTGCTAAACTTGGAGGAGGAATTAAAAAAACTGTTCAAAGCACTAGAAATAGTAGTTTTTCAGAATTACTATCAAAGGCAACAGAAAGATTAGAAATAGCTATTACTTATGGAACTACAGCCCTCGAAGCAAAAAGTGGGTACGGATTATGCAATGAAACAGAGGAAATGATATTGAAAGTAATTTCATCTGTAGAACAAAATTCAAATTGTAAAGTATTTCCTACTTGGCTAGGTGCACATGATATTCCAGAAGGTAAGAGTAGAAAGGGATATTTAGAAGAATTAATACATGAACAATTACCTAATATCTATAAAAATAAATTAGCAAAATGGGTAGATGTATTTTGTGAACCAGGCTGGTTCACAATAGACGAAACAGAATTAATCGTTAAAGCATCTCAAGAAATGGGCCTTAGTTCTAGATTACACGTTGATGAATTTGTTGACTCTGGAGGATTATCATTAGCAGCAGAATTAGGCTCATCAAGTGGAGATCATGTTGCTTTCTCAAGTGACGAGTCAAGGAGCTTGGCTACAAAGTTAGGTACTATGCAGACCTTTTTACCGGGAACTCCTTATGTTCTTGGTAAAGAAATTAATTTACCAATTCAAAAATGCATAGATGAATCTTGGAATTTTTCTATTGCAACAGATTTCAATCCTAATTACCCTTCATTATCAATGCCTTTTGTCGGTAGTCTTTTATCACATAGATTGAATATCAATCCTTTAGTGTCTTTAATTGCATCAACTCGTAATCCAGCAACATCGTTATTTGATTTAGATCAAATGAGAGGTTCATTGTCGATTGGTTCTCCAGCAGATTTGAATATTATTTCATCTTCATTTATTGATGGATGGTGCCAGACTCCGGGAATAAATCCAATCATCAAAACGATGATCGATGGAACTATTGTAAATTCTAATAAATCAATTTGAAGTTATTATAATTTTTTAATAGTTTTGTATATATTATAAGTATCTTTCAATAAAGATATTATAAAATTTTATAATTTACAAATACTACAATAAAATTGAATAGATTTATTAGAAAATTATTCTAAACAGCACTTTCATCTTGAAAATATCGCACACCTAAGTTCTGATAATCATGGTTATCAGAAATAGTATATTATAAATTATTATGAATATCCTTGCAGTATGACGTTTTTACAAAATATTACACTTTTGTGCCTTTTCACCCCTAAGATAGAGTTCAATATTAAAACACTAGTCGCAGGACATGGTGAACACATACAGTGGCCTTTGCATGAAGTGTAAATCATATGGAGTAATATCCAATGCCCGATTGATCACGATGAAAAATGGCAGAACGAGAGCTGCAGGTTTCTGTTCACAAAAAAATTGTTCTGGAAAAATATCTAAAATAATCTCTTGAATTTATTAAAAATTTAGAATCCTTCATTTGGAAAGTCAATGTCGCATGAACTCCTAGGGCTCGTGGTCTAGGGGTTATGACGCCACCTTGACATGGTGGAGATCGCAGGTTCAATTCCTGCCGAGCCCACCAATAGTTACAAAACTATTAAAGTAGAATATCATTAATAAGAAATTCTTAATTTGCCTGCACCTTTCGATTTAACATTCATAATTTTCAGATTATCTAAATTACCTATTGAATCAACATGTGTACCACCACATGGACATAAATCAATATCTTCAATTTCTACTACTCTTAGTTTAGAAATAGATTCTGGAATTCTATGTAGAAAATTTGTATGTCTCATTTTCTCATGCGATAATATAGTTTCTCTATCCCAATTATATACGTTAACAGCCGCATTCGTTGTAATGATATCATTAAAGGATGTTTCTAAATCTGTTACATTGAATTTATCTCTATCTGGAAATTTTAAATCAATTCTAGTATGTTGTGGACTAATTTGATTTCCAACGGTTTCTGCATTGAANAAATCATTTGCCAATGCAGANACTATATGTTGTGTCGTATGCATTTTAGTATTCTTATTACGGACTTCTTTATCTATTTCACAAATAACNTTGTCACCNAAATTAAATTCTTCTACAGATTCCACTGGATGTTTAATAAATTCNCCAGGCAANGTTTCAAGTAATGGAGTCTCAATATTANCTGATTTAATCAATCCAATATCTCCNGGTTGGCCACCTCCTCTAGGGAAACAATATGATTCTTTGAACATTAAATAACAATCTTCTATTTNGACTATTTCAGTAGTAAAGGGTTGAGGATTAGTNCCTGGATGATATTTNAAATGTAACTTTTCTTGCATATTTTCACCTAAATAAATTAGAAAGNACTCCTGATAATAAACCTGATGATACATTTTCACATTCTNTCGTCATAGATCTATCCGCATTTAGTGGCTTCACTATACTNCTNAACCATTTTTTTATAATNTCTACACCTTTTCCAGAATTTTCNGGTATTCNACTAAGGGCCTCATTAGAACATATTAATTCATTAGAAAGAACTTGAGAAAGATATTTTGTTGAGATNTAAGTTCTGTACGTACCAGTAGCNCCCATAGAAACATGATCNTCTTTNCCATTACTCACTGGAATATTTCCTANTGATGCAGGGTTAGATAATATCTTTAATTCNGAGATTAAGGCTGCTGAAACATATTGTACTATCATGAGACCACTTTCTAAACCTTCTTTGTTCGTTAGAAATGCCTTTTGTCCGCTCCATTTTGGATCTAATACTTGATTGGTACGCCTTTCAGAAATAGATGCTATTTCATGACAGGCTATAGCCAAATAATCACTCATCATAGAAAGGTTTTGGCCATGAAAATTACCTCCACTAATTACTTCCCAGGAATCATTATTAGAGAAAACAAGTGGATTATCTGTGGCACTATTAATTTCTATTTCTAACATCCTTCTCCCTTCNTTAATAATTTCAATTATGGGTCCATGAACTTGGGGTGAACAACGAAAAGAATAGGCATCCTGTACTCTATCACATTCTATATGCGATTTATTAATTTCCGAGTTTATTATTAGTCCTAAAATTCTAGCTGCAGAAATCTGTTGNCCCTGATGCGGTCTAGCNTTATGTATATTGGAATTAAATGGTGCATGTGAACCTTTAATTGCTTCTAAAGAACAAGCAGTTGCGGCATCCGCAGCAAAAATTAATTGTTCCATATTAAATATAGAAATAGACAAATAAGTACACATTTGACTAGTTCCATTTATCAGTGAAAGNCCCTCTTTAGCCTGAAATTTAATCGGTTTTAGATTATTTTCTGATAAAATTTCTTTCACATCTTTCTTTAACCATTTTCCATTAATCAAAATATTACATTCCCCTTCGCCCATCATAGCAAGTGCTAAGTGAGATAATGGAGCTAAATCTCCTGAAGCACCCAANGAACCTATTCTTGGTATTACTGGTGCAATTTTACAATTAATCATTGACAATAATAATTCTACAACCTTTATTCTCGTACCTGAATATCCCTTTGCTATTGAATTAGCTCTTATTAGCATCATCATGAGTACATGCTCAGGCTTCATTTCATCTCCTACGCCACACGCATGGCTTCGAATGAGATTTGCCTGTAAATCTTCTAAACTATCATTGTCAATGGAAACAGAAGATAANGATCCAAATCCTGTATTTACTCCATAAACAATATCATCATTTTCAATAATCTTTTCTATAATTTTTCTAGATTCAAGCATTTTTTCCTTTGCTCTATCAGATAAAATAACATCAACAGAATTATTAGCAATATTGATAATATCTTCTATTTTTAGTGAATTTCCATCTATTTCCAGGTTACTCATATTTCTCCTCCCGAGGTATCATACAAATATACTCATCGAAATTTATAGTAAAAAATCTAGTATATTTTCATCAACTAAATTCGAAATAGTAATTTCTAGTTTTTTATCTCTTTTCATAGCCCTTTTTATAGCAAATTTTGCTCCTTTATTTCTAGCCCAAGANCTACGAGCAATTCCATTATTAACATCCCANGAAATCATAGATTCAATATTATCATTTGAATTTTCTGAACCATCAATAATCATGCCAAATCCTCCATTGATAACTTCTCCCCAACCAACTCCTCCGCCGTTATGGAGGCTTACCCATGTAGCACCCCTAAATGAATCTCCAACAAAATTATGTACAGCCATATCTGCAGTAAACATTGATCCATCTTTAATATTAGCTGTTTCTCTGTATGGACTGTCAGTTCCNCTTACATCATGATGATCTCGACCTAAAACAATCGGCCCAGAAATTTTACCTTCTCTAATTGCATTATTAAATTCTAAAGCAATTTTTAATCGTCCAATTTCATCAGCATATAGAATTCTAGCTTTACTACCAACAACTAAGTTATGTTTTTCTGCTTCCGAAATCCATTTAATATTATCCATGTATTGTAATTTTATCTCTTCAGGACTATTTTCTGAGAGTTTTTCAAGTACTTCTAATGCTATCTTATCTGTGATTTCTAAATCTGATTTTTTACCTGATAAGCATACCCATCTAAAAGGTCCAAAACCATAATCAAAACACATTGGCCCCATAATGTCTTCAACATAAGACGGGAAAAGAAACGTATCATTCTTTATCACTTTAGCACCTGCACGACTAGCTTCAAGTAAGAAAGCATTNCCATAATCCCAAAAAAACATACCATTCTTACTAAGTGTATTTACGGCTTNAGCATGTCTTTTAAGTGANTTTTGGACTTCAATTTTGAANTTTTGAGGATTACTTGATAATAACTCTAATCCTTCTTCATAAGCCATACCAACTGGCATATAACCTCCTAACCAAGGATTATGCAAACTTGTTTGATCACTACCTAAATGTGGAGTAATTCCTTTTGAAACAAAGTATTCTAGCAAGTCAACAATATTTCCCACATAACCTAATGATACTGCTTCTTTTTTCTGTTTTGCATTTGATATTCTTTTCGATAATTCATCTAGATCATGATAAATTTCGCTTAACCAACCTTGTTGATGTCTTTTTTGGGCTGCAAAAGGGTTACATTCGGCAATAACACATATTGCACCTGTAATTACAGCTGCTTTTGCCTGTGCGCCCGACATTCCACCAAGGCCAGAAGTAACAAAAAGTATGCCGCCAAGATCTTTTTTCTCGTTTATATTCAGATATTTTCTCGCAGCATTCATTATTGTTATAGCAGTTCCATGAACAATACCTTGGGGGCCAATATACATATATGATCCTGCAGTCATTTGTCCAAATTGTGAAACACCCATAGCATTCATTTTTTCATAGTCAAGCTGACTTGAGTAATTCGGGATTACCATGCCATTAGTTACTACTACTCTTGGAGAATTCTTGTGAGAGGGGAATAATCCCATTGGATGTCCAGAATACATAACAAGAGTTTGTTCATCAGTCATTTTTGATAAATAAAACATAGTTAGTCTATATTGAATCCAGTTCTGAAATACTGAACCATTTCCNCCATAAGTGACTAATTCATGTGGGTATTGTGCTACTTCTGGATCAAGNTTGTTTTGTATCATATGCATTATAGCTGCTGCGGAAACTGATTTAGTTGGATATTCCTCAATTGGGCGAGCATACATTTCATAGTCCGGCCTGAATCTATACATGTATATGTGGCCATATTTTTCTAATTCCTCAAAAAATTCTCTAGCNAGTTCTTTNTGCCATTCTTTAGGAAAATATCTCANNGCATTCTCTATAGCTAGTTTTTTTTCATTTATTGATAATTTTACNGGNCTAATTGGTGCATGATCAATTTTGGAATCTAGTACCTTTACTTTAGGTAATTTTTTTGGNATTCCAATGATAACATCTTCTGAGAATATCATATTACCACCCTAGTCTTGAAGAAATTATTTTTTGAGTATCTTCATTAAAAGAAGTACACTGAGAAATAATTTTTTTAACTTCACTTTCATATTTGATTGAATCTTCTTTTAAGATACCAGGTGTATTTACCCTAACATTTAGTGAAGCAATAAATGCAGAAGAATATGCAAGTTGTGAGGCAGAAGCCAAGTCAGTTAGGGCATTTTTATTAGCTTTGGATGCAAATTCAGGCAATAATGATAACAAATAAAGAGATTTTTCAGCTATTATAAAGGGAGCAATAGTCGCTTCTAAAGAAGATTGTAATATCTTTTCTTTACGTATCGATATTTCAGATTCATTAGTTTTAGGTAATCTATATGACATCATAACATTATTGAACGCATCACAATCATTTTTAGCTAATTCAATAGAATTTAGTATCCCATTATCACAAATTTCTATCAAATTATTACTTATTTCATGCCCTTCTATCCATTTTTCTGAACCAATAGTCAGACGTGAGACCATAGATACTAATGAATAAGAATGACCTAATACAAGAGCCGCTGCTGCTCCTCCTCCGGGCGTTGCATTCTTTGAAGCGATATCATTGAGTACTGAAATATATCCCTCATTCATTTTCTAATCTCCTATTTTTTGATATAGTCCACTCTATAATATTATTTTCGGGTATGAACTTATCTATAATATCTAGTTTTAATCCTTTAATTGCTATATCTACTAATTCCTTCTCGGTGAAGTTATTATTACTTGGCGAATAATATTTGCCTGCCTCTAAAAATGCATCTAAAGGACATAGGCCAACGAGTTCAGAGGATATTACTTTTAATCCTAATTTATTAGCTTCTACTTTTATAGATTCCATAACATGATGGAAGCCAGTAATATCATAATTGAGTAAATTCATAGATACTTGTGCTGTATCCTCATCAAACATCCATCCAGCAGCCTGAAGAAATTTAAACTTCCCAGGTTCTCGGAGTGGCTTACCATTATTATCAAGTATTTTATTTCCTTCTTCATCCTTCTTTAATATGCCACTTGTTCTTATTTTTCCAGCTATTATATTTGCGAGAGTTTTATCATTCGTATCTAAATTAACATTATAAGCAATTAACATATTCCTTGAACCTGTAGCAGTTACACCAGATTTTTCATTTAATTCAGGTTTTCCATAATCTGGCATCCAATTTTTTTGTTTAATTTTCTCTGAAAATCCTTCAAATTCTCCTCTACGAATATTGGGTAAACTTATTCTATCCAAACTAGTTGCTGCTTCACCATAAAGATAAACTGGTACATTATATTCAGAACTTATCGCCTCTCCATATTTGGTAGCGATTTCAGTACAAAGTTCCATTGATGCATTCGCTAATGGAATGAATGGCACAACATCCACTGCCCCCATTCTTGCATGTTCTCCAGAATGATTTTGCATATCTATTAGTTCAAATGCTACTTTAGAAGATTTTATNGCAGCCATCAAAATAGAATTTGGATCGCCTACCATTGTNATTACTGTTCTGTTAAAATCATGNCCTANATCAATATCTAAGAGTGTGATGTTTGGTACAGATAGAATAGCAGCTTTAATTGCATTAATTGTTTTTTGATTTCGACCTTCGCTGAAATTTGGAACACATTCTATTAACACATCNTCCATGTTCCTCCGGACATTTACTCAATGAAGAGNATTATGATTATCTGTACANATTTTCTGTACTGTTTATCGGACTTTCATTTTTCTTTTTGTTGATTATTTCTATAGATTTCACAATATCACTTTTGTTGACCTTATTTCTATTATCCGATATTGCGATCATAGCCGCTTCAACAATTACAGATTTTAATTCAGCGCCGCTAAACNCATCTGTCTTGTTGGAAATAAAATTTAGATCTACATTTNTAGATAATGGTGTATTTTTAGTATGAACAGCCAAGATACTCTCTCTAGCATCTTTATCCGGTAACGGCAGATTAACAATTCTATCAAAACGACCAGAACGTAATAGTGCTGCATCTAATAATTCAGGCCTGTTAGTCGCAGCAATAATTTTCACATTTTTTACTGACTCAAAACCATCCATTTCAGCAAGTAACTGCATCAATGTACGTTGAACTTCACGATCTCCAGAGGTAGTAGAATCCAACCTTTTTGAACCAATAGAATCAATTTCGTCAATAAAAATTATTGAAGGAGCCTTTTGACTAGCCAAATCAAAGAGTTCTCTAACCATTCTACCACCTTCTCCAATATATTTTTGCGCTAATTCGGANCCTACAATTCCAAGAAAAGTCGCATTTGTCGATGATGCAACGGCTTTTGCAAGTAATGTTTTTCCAGTTCCAGGAGGGCCAGCNAGAAGNATGCCCTTCGGAGACTCTATGCCAAATTTATCAAAAGCTGCTGGATTTTCTATTGGTAGTTCTATTGCCTGACGAATTTGCTTAATTTGTTCATTCAGACCTCCAATGTCGTTAAAACTAATATCTGGTGATTCAATAATCTCTGCACTTGATATTAAAGGATCCCAAGCATCGTTAAGAATATCAATTATAGATAAATTATCTTGATTTAATGCAACTCTTGCTCCTGGTATCAATTTACTCTTTTCAATATGTTTGTTAATAGAAACTAAGAAAACAGTACCGTTAGAACTACGTACAATTGCATTATCATTTACAATATCTTGTAGATGTCCAACAACGAATGGAGGAGCATGTAGGTTAGATAATTCCTCTTCAAGCCTATTAGCACGTTTTTTCAGTCTTGAACACTCATTCTCTAAAAAGATCTTATCTGTTAATAGTTGTTGGGCCTTTTCAGATAATAATAAAAAATTCTTTTTAATGTCCTTTATCGAATCTGAATTATCATTGATTGAGATTTCATTTTTTATGAATCCAGACTCATCAACCTCACTACTCATATTTCTACTAGGACATTATAGTTTATGATATCTGCGAAGGAATGATGAATATGACATGCATGCGATGCTACATGGGTGTTTGTGAGTTATGCGGGAATGAAAGAGTTTCTACAAGAAAAACACGAACATCCACTACAATAATTGACTGTTGTAATAAGTGTGTAGAATCTTTGGGTCTATCTCCAATTAATGAAAAGAAATCTAGCTCAAATATTATCACTAAACCTTCAATTTCAAAAAATAATAATTATTTAGTAGGTACTGAAACAGAGGAATTAATACCTAATTTTCATATTAAAATACGTAAAGAGAGAGAAGAAAAGGGTTGGGATATAGAACAATTGGCTAAGAAAATTAATGAAAAAGTTAACACGATACAGAAAATAGAGAATGGGAATAGAGTGACTGATAATACTATTAAAAAAATATCTAAAGCTTTAGATATAAACTTNTATTCGTCNATATCGCCTCAGAATGAAAGAATGGTAAAATCTAAAGAAATGAAAGAAATGACTATGGCCGATGCNAATATTTCTCAGGATGAAATTGTNTCTAAACAAAAAAACACAAAGAAAAAAATGAGNAAATTAGGAGTTTCTCGTACNGGCGGCAGGAAAAGAAAGAAGGATTGAGATGGAGTTTGTACCACTACATATAATTCATCTAGATCAAGATGATCCTAAGAAATGTACTGCAAGGAAAATGGAAAAATTTGAAAGCGCCATCGTGCATAATAATGTTTCTAAATCACCAAAGAGGGGNTTTTTACTAAATCCAAAGAGTGATGAAATACTAGGACCTGATGATAAAAGAATTATTAATTTAGGGGCATCAATAGTTGCTTTAGATTGTTCCTGGAAGCAGATAGATTCCTCATTAGATTATATTGAGAAAAAGACTAAATTAGTCAGTAAAGCTTTGCCGTTAGTTTTAGCGGCAAATGAAGTTTCATGGGGTAAACCTGGTCGACTATCGACAGTAGAGGCTTTTGCAATTTCACTATGGATCCTAGGTAAAGAAAAACAGGCTAGAGATATATTGAAGCCTTTTAGGTTTGGTGATCAATTTCTGGAGTTGAATAAAGAACCCTTAGAGGCTTATGNCAATGCAAAGAGTAATCATGAATTAGAGAAATTACAATGGGATTTCTTCAATGAATCGCTTTTATCTAACTAAAGATCCTGTAGAAATNTCTCCTTCTGGTGTTAATAATTTAACATTACCATTACCATCATCTGCTGCTAACAACATCCCTTCAGAAATTANACCACGTAGTTTTCTAGGTTCTAGATTAGCAACATAAACTACATTCATCCCCTCTAACTTTTCCTTTTCATATATTCCTTTCAGTCCCGCACATATTGTTCTCGTACTTTCCGGAGTGTCTTGCAACTCTATTACCCATAATTTATCTGCATTAGGATGTTCATTGACTGAGATAATTTTACCTGTCTTCATTTCAACTTTCATAAAATCTTCAAATTCGATATATTCACTTCCCTTATCTTTGGCACCNGGCTTNACTTCATTATCATTATTATATTCATTAGCTATCATATCNTCTCTTGCAATGATTTCTTTCAGNTCGAGTTTTTTGAATAGGGCAGTAGGTCTAGCCTCATTCCATGTTAGTTTNGANTCAAATAACATAGCATCGTGCCACAGTATATTATCAATAACAGAATTTTCACCTAACATTTTCCATAATCTTTCACTTTGAAATGGCATGAAGGGACGTGTCAGTATAGCTAGACTTCTTGCAATTCTCCATGCTAAGGCCAATCCTGATAATGAATCATTTTTTTCATCACTCTCTTCAGAATTTAGATATTTCCAGGGTGCACTTTGTTGTAATAAGACATTACCTTTTTGAGAAATAGTCATTATATATCTTAATGCTTCTTTGAATCGTTGTTTTTCCAATGATTCTGTAGCCTTTGANTGTAATTCCTTAATTTGCTTGATTAAATCTTCATATTTATCAAGCATTTCNTACTTAGATAAAGGATTCTGGTCAGTATTTGATTCCAATCTATGTGTAAGTGTTAAAACTCTATTTATGAAGTTCCCATAATTNCCAATTAACTCATTGTTAACTCTATCAACAAACTCATCCCANCGGAAATCTGTATCATGTGTTTCAGGCATATTTATAGATAAATAGTACCTTAAAGTATCTGGATCATATGTTTCTAAGAAGTTTGGTAGCCAAACAGCATGCTTTCTACTTTTGCTAAATTGCCCACCTTGTAACATTAAGTATTCATTTGAAGCTACATTATTTTCTAATAAAATATTACCAGTTAGAATGTCACTTGTCACTGGNGTTTGAGATTTAGCTGAATTNAGAGCCATTATTATGGCAGGCCAAATTATAGTATGAAATGGAATNTTATCNTTACCCATGAAGTAAATATGTTTTTGATTTTNAGCAGGATCATAAATTAACCAATCTTTCCATGCATTTTTTCCTTCATTATGGCCAGATTTTTCTGCATATCTCTCAGCCCAAATTCTAGCACAGGTGAAATACCCCTGAACAGCTTCAAACCANACATAAACTCTTTTTTCAGACCATTTATCATCATCTAATGGTAATTTAATNCCCCAATTGATGTCTCTAGTAACNGCTCTTGATCTAAGTCCCATATTTAACCAATTTTTAGTCATCGAACGTACATTAGGTTTCCATATCTTCGCTCTTTCAGAAGCATGCTTTTCTAACGATTCTTGAAATAAATCTAATCTAAAGAATAAATGATCCGTATCTCTGATTTCAATTTTAGCATCCGGATTCATTTTAGAACGAGGATTCAGTAATTCATTAGAATCATAAGTTATTCCACAATCATCACATTGATCTCCACGNGCNTTATCAGAGCCACAACTAGGGCATTTTCCTTCTACATATCTATCAGGAAGAAATTTAATCTTCCCATCTTCAGAAATAGAGCAATATTGTTGCATGGTTTTTTCTTCTAGAAAATCTGATTCAAGTAATAATTTGAATACTTCATTAACAATCTCTTTGTGCCTAAAATCTGTTGTTCGATTATAGAGAGTACCACCAAATTCAATTCCTCTGGGATCTATATTATCTCCCCAGGAACATCCCAAATTAATTAATGCCTGAGAATTTATTTGATGANATCTATCTACTATTTCCTGAGGNGAAACTCCTTCTTCTTCTGCACTCACTGTTATTGGNGTTCCGTGNTCATCGGAACCACTNCACATTAACACCTTGTTNCCTTTCGANCGTTCAAATTTNTATTGAATATCTGCAGGTAAACAATTACCAGCAACATGGCCTAAATGAAGAGGGCCATTTGCATAAGGCCACGCCATAAAGATAGTTATGTAGTCCATTTCCCTCTCCTTTCAGGTGCTGCCAAAAGTTAGATATTTATGTCATGTTCGGTTCGGAAGGTAAGGAGCCCACCTCGTGAATCTGCAATTTTATCAAGATATTACGAATAACAATAAACTCTAGAGGCAACAAAATTGACAGATTATACACTTATTATACTATATTCCTCACTTGCGTTAGGTGCTTCATTCTTATGTAGTATCTTAGAAGCAGTATTACTTTCGACCACACATAGCCATATCATTGCATTAAAGGATACACATCCAAAAATTAGTAAAGGTTGGGCNCAATATAAAGAAGACCCTGAAAGGCCATTAACGGCAATATTGACTCTAAATACTATTGCTCACACAGTAGGGGCACTCGGAGTAGGTTCTGAAATAGAGAATAACTTCGAAGGTGAGTATGTAGTAGCAATATCAGCTGCTCTCCTAACTTTAGCAATTCTACTTCTTAGTGAGATTTTACCAAAAACCATAGGAGCNTTATATTGGAGAAAGTTAACAATTCCATCATATAATATTCTAAGAATATTGATGATTACGCTAGTTNTNATTATAAAACCTATAGAATACATTAGGAAATTATTGCCTGAAGCCCATCAAGAAACTGTAACTAGGACTGAACTATCTGTAATGGCAGATATTGCAGAAGAATCAGATGTTATAGAGGAAGATGAAGAAATGGTAATACAAAATCTACTAAAATTAAGAGAGATATCTGTTGGTAGCGTAATGACTCCTAGAGTAGTAATGAATACAGTTTCTCATGATGAAACTATCAGTGATGTACTTGAAAGAATGCCTATAATGATTAATGGTAGGATGCCTATTACTGGAGAAAATATAGATGATATCAGTGGATTTGTATTACGTAANGAAATTCTAAGAAGGGCTGCTAATGATGAACATGACATATTAATGGNTGCCATTTCTAGGGAAATTAAATCATGTAAAAAAGAGGATTCTGTAGACAGAGCATTAGATATTCTATTAGAAAATAAAGTTCAAATAATGATAGTTAAAGATGAATTTGGAGGTACTTCAGGGATAATTACTATGGAGGATATCATTGAAACATTACTNGGTGTGGAGATAGTAGATGAACATGACCAAGAAGCAATTAGTGTGGGAGATCATCATGAAGATATGAGNAAGTTAGCTAAAATTCGATTCGATAATGAGTCAGAATAAAAGTGTATATCAAAATGGTGTTCTGATACCAATTGCTCTGACTATGCACCAACCCTCTCTGGCCTCCCAAATAGCAAATAATCCNCCTATAATTGAAAAAAGACCCATCANTAATATTTCTTCAGAGATAAATATGTTAAGATTAAATAAAGAAATTATAACAATACCAGAGAAAACAGAAAAGATGCCTATAGTGAAACGAAATAATTTGCCTTTAGCATCTATGTTGCACTTCCTTTCCATGATGTTTGATTCAATNCCTGATATATTAATGACTGTTTAATGGATCAGTATTTATTTTGGAGGCTTCAATATTGAATATGCGGCAAAAAATGCCCAAATACCGCCCANGACTGCGAAAGGCCATTCTCCAGTAATATATGCCCTTATAGTAAGTAATGATTCACCAATCAACATTAGAAGTAAATAGGCCAATGAACGACTTGACACAATCCCTCTNGATTCAGAAGAAAAAGCAACTAAAACTAAAATCATACCTAAATATGCACCCATCATAGTAATATCCACTATAACACCAGACAAATTGAATAGTCAATTACATATAGATATAACTCTNAATATATTTATGNATGTNAAAATTAAGACTTATAGGGAAGTCGCGGAGAAGCTAATTTTCTCCATAANGGAGGTATTAAACAGGGCCACCAACATGCATAATATCCGGCAGGTAATTCTGGTGCATCTGGATGTGGCTGTAATTTCCAAAATGGAGTACTAGCCTTCAAATGGTGATCGGAATGACGAGTTAATTCCAGTAGTGACCATCGAGACCAACGGGCTTCGGTGTTCCATGAATGCATCCGTGTTTGACGTTCATCAATTTCCCTTCTTAAACCCCAATGTCTGATATAATTCACATATTCTAATGTCAATATAGCAATTATGGATGCTAAAAACCAACCGAAAACAATACTCGAACCGTTTGGAAGCATGAAAAATAACAATATAACTGCAAAAATCTGCAAAAATAACCCCTGATATGATGGATTATTTATTCCATATCTGCCCTTTGANCGGTGAACATTTACTGAAGAAATAAATTGCCCAGGGATTGTATGTAACCAAAACATCCAGACATTTTCTTCTTCTTTTGCGCTTGCAGAATCTTTTTCTGTAGCAACCCATTTATGATGATTATGATTGTGTTCAGTAGTAAAATGCGTGTAATGCACACTGAAAAGAAGGAACCGAGCAAGAAGCCAACCNGGGCTCTTAGGTTTCTTATGTCCTAGTTCATGNGCTGTTACTATNGCAGAAGCGCCTGAAACCAAACCAGTAGACAATGAAGCCGTTACTAGCCATCGATTTATNTCAGANTGTTGACTGGAAAAATAAAAAAATGTNCCAATAACCANTATATGCATTATTCCGTGTACCCATAAAAGAATTTCAAAAGGTAATCCAGACTCTCTTGGAGGACGAGGTTTTGCAGATTTACCAAAAAGAATATCTAAAAATGGACCAATGATCCATATAAAGATAACCCCCATAGATGTATAAATTCCTCCAATTATATTTCCACTGATCACTAATAAAGGGCTTATTAGCCCTAATAGATGAACTATCCAAGGCTCAGGTTTGAGGTCTGCCTGCACGTTCATGTTTTCGCGAAGGTAACAAGTGACTTAGGAGTTATGTAAAATATACTATATCCAAATATCATTTTCAGCGGTTAAATCAGCATCTTTGTTGCCTGTATTTTTTATTCCTCTGGGCTCTATCAACATGATAAGACACTCTTCTTCAGCTGANGGCATATGTTCCACTCCTTTAGGGACAATGAATAATTCTCCTTTATCTAAAAAAACAGTTGAATCTACAAAATGAATAGACATTTGACCTTCTATTACATAAAAAAGCTCATCGGTTTCTTCGTGATTATGCCATATAAAATCGCCCTTTATCTTAACAATTTTTATTTGATAATCATTCATTTCGGAAATTACTCTAGGGGACCAATATTCTAATAATTTAGAAAATTTTTGTTTTAAATTAATTTTTTGCATTACAATTCACCTTTGCGATATCAATATGTAAAAGTTTGGTAGATATAATTTTATTTATTCATTATTTTTTTTAGTTTTAATCTTTTTAAATATATAACGTGAGAAAATCATAGAGAATATCAAAAATAACACTGAGAAATAAGAAGGAAGATTAGAATTTGTAGCAAAAGTCCAGGTAATTATAAGAATGATAGCACCATAAATTGCTCTGAAAATTGAATAAAAAACAAATGTTTCTAATAATGGATGTTTGAATAGGACTGAGTCGTTCCTTTTATTGTCCATAATAAATGGATATCACAAAAGTAAATGGTCTTAACGGTTAGAGAGTTACTCAACATCTTCACTTTCTTTCAACAGCCCTCTGGACTCTGCAAAGTCTCCAAGAGATTCTAATCTCTTTAACCAGCCTTTCGCCTCAGCTGTTTTACCTGTCTTTACCATCCATACGCCTCCAAAGAACGTATCCCAAAGTCCTAGTCCATTTGCACGTCTTTTATACATCATATAATCAACCAATGGAGGTATGATCAGTAAAAGGCCTAATACTCTGAAAATAGTCCCTAAGGTTGAGTCTCCCATAGAAAGCTCACTCATAATAACAAGAATAGCAAAAGAGGATATCAATACAAATGAAGTAGTTAACCCTTTTATTGTAAGAAATGGCCATAATGGATTCTCCCCCCTAGTATTGACATACCTAGTTCTACTTACCCAATTGCCTATTGAGCGATTTGTATAAGCAGGTAGTACAACTAAATTCCCTATAGTTAATAAAATACCTAAAATGATAAAGTATGTAGTATCGGCACCACCTCCAAAACCCTGTAGCCCAAGTATTGGTATTGACCATCCATAACTCACAGCGAAATCTACAAATCTTCTCGTTCTTTTTTGTAAATTAGTAGCACTTTCAAAACCGTCTGGTAGAGTTTTTGGAGTTCTAATTTTCTTTTCTTTTATTGGACGGGTTTTTTTGGGTTTTTTCTCTCTCCTCTCTCTTCTACTTTTTTTAGCAACTTTAACAGGTTCTGGTTCAGCTACCGATGCTACAACAGGGGCCGGAGTTACGTCTACTTTGTCTTCAGTTTGAATTTTTTCTGCTTTTTCAAGTAAACCCATATTAATCACTCACCGTACAATTCACCCATTCTAGAGAATATCTCAAAATCAGGAGAATTAACAAAACTGTTTATGGTATCTTCTGGAAGATCACCCAAGACATTATTTATCATTTGAAAGAATTTACTTCTTTCATCATTTGACGAAGAAACTGCATCATTACCAACTCTTTCAAACAACGCAAAATTTTCTGAAGCTATGAAATTATTTATGAATTCCTCCGAAGCATCACCAAGAAGATTATTTACAATGTTAAAAAATGTTACAAATTCATCTTTGGAAGTATCAAGTTCTAATACTGCTTCTACGAACTCATTGAAGTCCACAGTGCCGGAATTATCTTTATCAGCTGCTGTAAAGAATTTTCTTAATTCAGATTTGGTAAAATTAGTAAGCTTTTCAGAAGATATATTGGTAACCTCTGAAACTTTGGAGATAAAATTAGAATCATTCATAGAATCTAGGAATTCATTAAAATTCATCGACTCGTCTTTTTCAGGTGCAGAAATAAGCTCTACTGTAGGTTTTATTGAACGCATTTCTTGCTGTTGTTTTTTCCTCAAAACTATAATTTCCTTATCTAATTCTGAGCCAAATCTATCTTGAAATCTGTCCAATAATGTTCCTACTTCGCCCTTGGATAACCGATCAATATGACCATACATACTTTGCCTATTCTCGATTCTTATTGATGGGTCGTTAGCTTTCCTTTTGGCCCATATTGTCTTAAAATCAGTATTTGTTTTTTGATGTGTAGTTGTACCTAGGGCATCNGCTACATCTAAAAGACTTTGATCTACTAAATCTAGTGTTTCGTCTATTTGATTATCAGGAAATGTTGGTGGCGGAGGAGGAGGCATTGATAAGCCCGGAGGCAATGGAGGAAACGTAAAATTCTTCATTTGTTCTTCAATATCTTCGTCTCCAGACATTGGTCCCACGTCCACGTGTACAAATGTACATTATTGAAGGTTCTCCGAGTATGAGTTGAATAAACGCAAAATTAGCGTACAACTTCTGCCCAACCTTTCAAAGTCAAGAACATTGAGAGAGATTCGTTAGTTTCTACAATTTCTCCTTTGCTCCCACTTATTTCTATGCCATTTAGTGATGCGGTAGCATCATCAACAATGAATTTTAATTTTGTCTTTTTTTCACCTTTGAATACAATAGTTTCTGAAAGCGGATCAAATTTTTCCGAATCGTATGGATTTAATCTTTTGAGAGGGAAATCTGTAACTCTTAGGCCACATTTACCATGTAGGCTCCCAACATGCCTAATTACTCTCTTGACATCTACAGTTACAGCTTCATCAGTCTCTCCTGCATTACCTAAGATGACAGATGAGTCTCCCTTAACAAGTTCCCAAAATAATGGAGTTAGAGATTCCCCAAAAACTAGTAAACTACTATCATTATTTAATCTAGTAATACGACTTTCATCTGTCGATAAATCTGCTAGTTGTAAAATCTTTTTTGTGATAGTTTTTGATGTTAAACTTTTTAATTTATTATCTGAAAAATTATTTCTAGAAACCAAAATACTAGTAAAATTATCAATTAAATGTTTATTTTTTGACTTTTCACTTGAAATATTTTTTAGTTTTTCTATTACTGTTTGAATACCATTCTGTACCCTATTTTTCCATTGACTTTCAGGACCAGCAAGAGTGGTTCTTACATCAATTCCCTCGCCTCTGATATGGTTAACTAACTCTCTTCTTGCATTAGAATCAAGATGGAATAATTTAGGATCTCTGACATGTATATGAAATCCTCTGTGGCCAGAAAAAGATGTTTGAATATATTCTTCTCTGAAGCCAAATTCCGGTTGTAAAAAATCTTCCCATAAACTCCATGCTTGCTCTTGAATGAGATTAATCATTGTAGGAAAATCTCTATCAGAAACTCCTGGTAGATGGTCTCCATCCAAATCAAAAATTAAATCTGCACCTAGCCATTCTTTATCGATCATTTTTCGCTCTGAAGGATAATTGTAATATGCAGTACTATGAAAACATGAATGTGGAGCACGCGATTGTAAATACTTCAGAAGTTCTGATTTATCTATAAAACCTCTATGTCGGTCAGGAGGCCTACTGCCCCATGGAATGAACATCCATTCTCTTGATTTAAGCCTTGGAGGCGTCCAAAGGTTATTATGATTGAGAGATGAATAATAATCAGAAAATCTGAGTGCATGCCGACTCCATCCTTCTGCCATAAGCATGACAAGGCATAGTAGGGAATTAAGTTTTCAATTATTTTAACGTCAAACCGGAAATATCTTTGCCTTCAGTAGAAGATTCTGCACCTGTCAATTCTATATATGCTTCATATGAGACAAATTTATCATCTAAGACAATTGCTTCAGCAAAGGTAAGAGGTTTTCCGGTAATTGCACATATTGGACCTAATTGTCCAGTGGCAGTTGATAATTTATTTGCATCTGGCATATACTGGGCAGAAAGTAATCATTATTTATTCTTACTAAAATATATCTTAAATTACACATGTTCATATTCTATAACTAAACGCGAAGTGCATGGTTGATGATGGTTTAGAATATAGAATTGGTCACTCTCCCGATCCGGATGATGCTTTCATGTTCTATGCATTGACTAAAGGTAATTTGGAAACAGATAATAGAAAATACGGACATGTCCTTTTAGATATAGAGACATTGAATAAACATGCTCAAAATGGAGAATACGAAGTTTCAGCAGTTAGTATTCATTCTTATCCACTCATTTCTGATAAATACCATCTCATGAACTGTGGTGCTTCTATGGGAGAAGGTTACGGTCCAATGCTAATATCTAAAGAAATGATGCCTATAGAGGAAGCNAAAAAAAGAAAAATAGCCATACCCGGTTTAGGTACTAGTGCATACTTGGCATTAAGACTTGCATGGGGAGAAGTAGATGTTGAAGTTGTACCATTTGACGAAATAATGCCAAGAGTTCTAAGTGGAGAATTTGAAGTTGGTTTAATAATTCATGAAGGGCAAGTTACTTGGAAAGATGAAGGAGTTCATTTAGTACAAGATTTAGGTATTTGGTGGAATAAAAAAACTGGTTTACCATTACCATTAGGAGGNAATATTGTGAGAAAGGATTTAGGGATTGAAGAGTGTGAGAAGATAACTGAAGATGTTAAGAATAGTATAATCTGGTCCATAGAAAATCCCGAGTCTTCATTGGAATTTGCCAAAAAATGGGGTAGAGGGATAGATGATGAAACCAATAAAAAATTCGTACAAATGTATGTCAATAAAAGAACTATAGATTATGGTATTGAAGGTAGAGAAGCAATACGTGAATTTCTTAGACAGGGCATAGAAATNGGCTTAGTAAGAGGCGATTTTGATGTTAAAAAAATAACTTTTGTAGGCTCAGGTGAATAAGATGGATATAGATAAACCTGAAATAAGTGAGTTCGAATCAGTTGATCCTGCACCTCCAAGTAACGAAACAGACATATCTAGATTGAGGAAAACGTTAATTGATGAAGAAGAAAAAATGTTTCAAAGAATGAGGGCATTATTTGCCCTTAGAGGTATTGGAGGAGAAAAGTCAGTAGAGGCATTAGCTGCAGCATTTATTTCTAATTCAGCATTGTTAAAGCATGAAATTGCTTATGTAATGGGCCAAATGCAAGACAATCATGCAGTACCGTATCTAATTGAAAGATTAGAAGATATTAATGAAGATTTGATGGTTAGACATGAGGCAGCAGAAGCATTAGGAGCTATAGGTGATAGGACTGCACTAACAACTCTAGAAAAATTTGTTAATGATCCAGAACCAGTCATCTCAGAATCATGTGAAGTTGCTTTAGATTTACTTGAATGGGTGGCTAGTAAGAGATTGGAATATACAGATTAGTCAAACATAAGCCAAGTAGGTCCTGTGGACAAGCCACATACTTCGGAGAGAAACAATTCTAATCCTTTAATTCCATCATTATCAAGTAGGTTACTTACTTCTTCAACAAAGTACTCCGTTATTCTTTCACCTTCAAAACCTAATTTATCTGATGATTTTGAAATTACATCATTTCTAAATTTTTCATTCTTTTTAAATTTGTTATATTGGTTTACCATATCCTTTTGAGCCATTGCAAGTATATCCAAAGGAGAATCCTTTCTTGCTGCAAAAACACCAAAAACCATAGGTAAACTAGTCAATTTAGTCCATTCAGCACCTAAATCAAGACGTATTAGTTCAGGGTTTTCACGCGCTGCAACTAAAGCCCTATCTCCAATTAATAACGCACCATCGCACTTAGAAAGCATATGATTTATATCTGGNCCAGAATCATAAAATTTAGGATCGAGCCCTCTTTGTGATAAAATCCATTTCATCAATGCCACAGATGTTGAGGAATCTGAGGGCAATGCAATATCTCTCATATCTTCAATAGGTCTAGAGCCGAATAATAATACAGAACCTACTTCNCCGTTACTCACAATAGCTAAATCTGGCAATAATAATAATTCTTCAGAATGTTTGGCATAATCAGCAGTTGGTATTGGAGCACATAAGCAATCCTTTCTCAAAAGATGCCCAGTTAACCATGAAGGNGGAGCAGGCAATATTTCCCATTTTTTATCTAAGGATGTAAATATAGGGTCACAATTAGAAAAAGCTACTCTTCCTAAAACATTCTNCCATGACATAATATCCCTTTCTAATTGTTTACCGGCATANCTATTGATTTTTTAGTAANGGGCTCATAAACTTCAAANNTTGTATATATTGAATTTCTTTTNATAGGTTTTTGTCCNGTAGAAATAATTAATTTAGATAACTGTTCCTTGTCATAATCGAGCCTAGTTTTACTACCGGCTTCATGCATTATCTCTTCATTACCCACNGTTCCATCGATGTCATCTGCACCTGAATTAATACATAGAGAGGCCACATAATCTCCAATNTTCATACGATATGCCTTTATGTGAGGTATATTGTCTAACATTATTCTAGATACTGCAATAACACGTATTATTTCGCTNGTAGTAGCCAATTGAGCCTCGGGCAATCTTGTCTTATCAGGTAGAAATGGATAAGGAACAAAACATTGGAAACCTGATGTTTTATCTTGCTGTATTCTTAATTTATCTAAATGTATTAAACGATCTTCTACAGTTTCAATAGTACCAAACAACATTGTACAATTAGAAGGGATACTCAAAGAATGAGCTAAACCATGAATTTCTAGNTATTCAGAAGAGTTTTCTTTTCCTCTACAAATTCTATCTCTAACAGTATCAACAAGTATTTCAGCACCNCCGCCTGGAATTGAGTTAAGTCCTGATTTTTTCAATAATTTAAGAGTTTCAAGTACACTAATGCCAGAGCGATTGGCAATATGCTTTATTTCAACAGCAGTTAATGATTTTACATGAATATGAGGATAAAAATCTTTAATCTTACTATAAAGTTCCATATAATGGTTTACAGTCCATTGAGGATGTAGGCCCCCTACAGAATGTACTTCATCTATAGATTCAGCAAATGGTTTGATTCTGTGTATTACTTCATCTACTGATAATTCATAAGCATCAGAATGCCTAGGACCTTTTCTGAAAGCACAAAATCTACAGGCTAAAACACAGATATTAGTAGTATTAACGTGTAGGTTTTCATTAAAAAAAATGTCATCATCAAATCTAGATTGTTTAATTAGGTTNGCCAATGAACATAGAGCTGGNAAATTAGGAGTATTATACAATTTTAATCCATCAGATAAACTAATTCTTCCTCCGGACTTTANTATTTCAAGACAGTGCATCANAAAATTATCATTTTTTACAGAATTTGGAATATTCATAGACTTTAGCCNAATTCGCCATTCATTATCGATTGTTGAGGACAATCCCAAGACACTCTCTCCTAACTNTCCTAAGATAGTTGATGATTTGAATGTGCGTCTAAAAAATCTATCAAAAAATTGGAAACTATCAATAGCCTTTAGCATAACGTCCACTGTAAGTGAGTACATGCCGTTTAATATGGGAATAACTGAATTAGAAGAAATGGCATCAAGATGCAGAATTAACATAATTAAAATGATTCATAAGGCTCAATCNGGACATCCGGGAGGATCTTTATCGGCAATTGACATGATTGTAGGATTATATGGTACTGTTTTGAACATAGATCCGTCAAATCCNAATTGGGAAGATAGAGATCGATTTATAATGAGTAAAGGACATGCTAGTCCTGCTGTTTACTCTATTTTAAACGAATTTGGCATTATCAATGAGCAAGATTTNATGTCCTTNAGAAGACTAGGTTCNGTATGCCAAGGCCATGTAGATATGAAATGGACAGATGGAGTTGATTTCTCTGCNGGAAGTCTAGGTATGGGACTATCCTTNGGATTAGGATGCTCATTGGCTGCTAAATTAGACAATAGCGAAAGAAAAATTTGGGTGATGATAGGNGATGGAGAAACACAAGAAGGNCAAATATGGGAAGCTATAATGGCAGCAGATTTTCATTCTAGTGNCAATTTAAAATTAATAGTTGATAAAAATGGAATACAAAATGATGATTTTGTATCTAAACAAATGGAAGTGGGAGATTTAAGAGGGAAAATAGAATCATTTGGATGGGAGGTTAGAGAGATAGATGGGCATAATATGGATNAAATATGTGATGCAATTGATTGGGCAGATAAGGGTAAGAAAGGCCCAATGGCAATAATTGCCAATACAATAAAAGGGAAAGGTGTATCATACATGGAAAATAATCCATCATTCCATGGTAAGGCACCAAACGATGANGAATATCAGATTGCAATGGAGGAATTAGCATGAGNNCACCATCNGGAGGAGGGGCTTCAAGAGATGGNTATGGAAGTGCATTNCTGAAATTATCCAGCAATCCAAATATAGTAGTTTTAGAAGCAGATTTGGGTAAATCCACTAAATCTTGTCATTTTAGAAGTGAATATCCAGATAGGACNTTTTCATTAGGAATTGCTGAACAAAATATGATGTTAGTAGCNGCNGGACTAGCCTCATCAGGCAAAATTNCTATGGCTAGTACTTTTGCAATCTTTACCGAGAGAGGATTTGAACAANTTAGGAATGGAATTGCTAGGCCATGTTTAAAGGTTCATATTTGTGGAAGTCACGGCGGAATACATACAGGAAGTGATGGAAGTAGTGCACAATCAATAGAAGATTTGGCAATATATCGGACTTTACCGAATATGACAATTTTACATCCTGCCGATGANATCTCTGCAGAAGAATTAACTATACAAGTAGCAGAANTAGAAGGTCCATCNTATATGAGAACCATTAGAAATAAAGTNCCACGATCNTATACAGATGAGACAAAAAATAATTTAAAAATTGGTAAGGGNAATTTACTGAAAGAAGGANAGGATGTTGTAATAATTAGTTGTGGNGTGATGGTTTCAAAATCAATTGATGCTAGTATTATTTTGAAAAATGAAGGAATTGACGCGGCAGTAATTGATATGCATACTATTAAGCCATTAGATGGAGATTTGATAGATATGTGGAGTAAAAGATGTGGATGCATAGTTACGGCAGAAGATCATTCCATTATTGGAGGATTAGGTAGTGCTGTAGCAGAACATAATTCGAAGAATAATTTAGTTCCTATAGAAATGGTTGGAGTGAAGGACATATTTGGTGAGAGTGGAGATTCGGAAGAATTATTCAAAAAAATGTCAATGNCTACNGAAGACATAGTCAAAGCGGCNAAGAAGAGTATAGGTCGTAAATGAATTAGAATGACCCTATCAAGCGTTCATTTGATGAAGGATATGTCTTGAGAGTGTATTGTATGGGTGACACAGAGCTAATGAAGAAGCTTCTAGATGGGACTCTAGATCCTGTCGAATTAGAAAATAATCCCCATCTTTATGTTCTTGCAGAGAGAATTTATGGTAGAGAAGCATTAGAAGAGATGGGTATTATAGGGCCAAAAGTAGATGCTTATTCTGTTACAGAGGAAAACACTACATTCTCTTCTGATGTTGAAATTCCAGAATTTGTTCCTGACATAAATGCNATAATTAAAGATCAGGGNAACATAATNAAGAAAAGAAGAAAGATGACTTTTTTCATAGGTTTTTCAGGATTATTAACTATAATTNCTAACATTTATATTGGCATGGGAGAAATACTNTGTTCGCTAGGTGTTGCAAATATGAAAGAAATATGTGTTGAAGGGAAAACTCAAGTTGTCTGGCTAAAAGGGACATCATGGGATGGATTACATGAAATAGATACATGGATAGAACCAAGAACTTTGGAAATATTTGATATCTCACTAATAATTATATTTTCTCTAATGTTCTTAATAGGCTTATTCTTCAAGAAAAAAGTTAGTACATCCTAGCAAGGTGTTGTTTTTTAGTTGTTAATTTTCCTGTAATTATGCAGGGTAATTGATTTGTATATGGTTTATTGCATTCTCCTAGTAATGTCAATCCAGTTTTTCTTTCCAGTAATTCAGCATCNGCATCATTGCCATCAAATGGGAATTCATATACAATNCCCTCAGCGATTGGCTCGCTAAAAGTTATAACTCCATCTAAAATAGTCGATTCTGGCAATGGTAAAATCATTTCATCAAACAATTTTTTTGCCCTATTCTTTAAAACTTCAGATATTGATTCTAAAGTAGAGAATATGGAAGGGACTAGATTGTTCAAAGGGATGATTTCTTTACCCCCAGTTCTCAAAGAAATAATACATTGATCTTTAGAAATATCTTTAGGTCCAATTTCTAATCTTATCGGTACTCCTTTTATTTCCCAATGATAATGTTTATTTCCAGGACGGATATTTCTATCATCAATTTTAGTTCTTATACCACATNCTTCCAATTCTTCTTTAATTTTATTAGAATATANCATNACATCGTCNGTTATATGGGTTGCTATAGGCATTATTATAATCTGAATGGGAGAAACTGAAGGAGGGAGTATCAAACCTGAATCGTCTCCATGTAAGCCAACAATGGCTCCCAAAAGACGTTCGGACATTCCAAATGTTGTTTGATGNCAAAATTGGTTTTTTCCATCTTCATCTTCATANGATAAATCAAAAGATTTGGCCCATTGATCTCTGTAATGATGATAGGTGGCTACTTGTAATGTTCGGCCATTTGGCATAATNACATCTGCAGCAGTAGTATACCATGCCCCAGGGAATGTATCCCACAAAGGCCTTTTCGAGATTATATTAGGAAGACATAATTTATCTAAAATATTTTGAACAATATTGGCATCTTCTTCTATCTGCATTGTAGCGTTNTCTTCATTTTTATGNACAGTATGGGCTTCAAAGAAATGTATCTCTCTTACTCTAATGAAAGATCTGGTTTGTTTAGTTTCATATCTGAAAGTATTTACAATTTGATATGTTTTCAGTGGTAAATCGGCATGACTTCTTATCCACAAAGAAAACATATTGTACATAGGAGTTTCAGATGTAGGCCTAAGAAACATTGGAATATCTAGTTTATTTTCTCCACCATGTTTGACCCAATAAACCTCCTTTTTGAAGCCAGCATCTTCTTCTTCAAGTCTCAACTCAGATGGATCAACACCAGCATCTCTAGCAGCTTTCAATTTTGCAACTAATCTATTTTCCTTTTCCAATAAATCTTCAGGAACTAATAAGGGAAATCTATATTCATGATGATCAGTTCTTTCCATTTCACTACGTGTGATAGAATCTATCAACGACATTGCTTTCCAGCCGTAAGGTTTCCAAACATCCATGCCCTTGATTGGATATCTCTTGTCCACTAAATCCGCAATTTCAACAATTGCTGGATACCATGAATTGAACTCAGATTTGGCCGGAATACCTCTCTTAGCCTTTCCTTGGTCTTTCATAAGAAATACTGAGAAGTGACACAGTTTTGAATGTAATGGAATAAAACCTATCGAGAACTCAATATGACTGATTCTATGGCTTNGCATAATTCTTTGTAATCCTGTAATTTAGTTACTGAACCGTTTTTATCTACAATTCTAGCTCTTGGGTAATTAGAATCATGGATTTGTTCTTTTATATTTGCTATTACGGCATCTAAATCATATCTTGAGATTTGATTAAGTGATTTTTCAATAAGAAAATCTTCTTTAACATTTGATTCTAATTTAAACCCAATTCTTACACAATCTCCTACTAAAGGCATTAATTCGGCAATATGTTTTGGACCTTGNGNTAAAGTAATTTCCCAATCTCCTTGNTCACTAGATCTTTTTCCTTCTTCAGGTTCTGTGAAATAATCCAAAATAGCAGCAGCATGAATCCATGCATCAGGTTTTTTTTCTTCTGAGGCTAAAATAATTGATTGATTCAACATTTCTTCTGGACTACCGGCTAATCTTATNTCAGGTAAAATGAAATTTGATCTTTCTGTAGTTTTTCCAACTATACAAATGATATCGTGGCCATTACGATACAAGTATTCTGAAATAATCCATCCTGTCTTTCCAGAAGAAGCATTTTGTATTGCCCTTACTGAATCAATCGGTGCTCTGTTGGCTCCCAAAGTTATAGCAATTTTTTTACGATTAGGTAAAGAACTATTGACTAAATTACAAATTTTGGCCACAATATCTACATGGTTTAATTGTTTTATCTTGCCTTCTTTCAGAGTATCTGTTAAAACGAAACAATTCTCATAATTCAATTTTTCAACTAGTTCTGTAGTAACTGGATCATCAAATAAGTCTTGATGCATAGAAGGTATGAAGAGTGTAGGTGTTAGTTTTGATCTTGCAGCAGAAAGTGCCATCATTATTGGAGAATCCATAATTCCATGGATATGCTTAGCTATTGTATTTCTTGTTGCTGGTGCTACCAATATAAGATCAAAGTCTTCCAATTGGGACATTTCATGATTCCATCCCGTAATTACTTCTGAATTAGAAGCCCAAGATATTGCTAAAGGAGTTATTATTTTCTCGGCTTCCTTTGACATTATTATTGTCAGATTAGCACCATAACGTCTTAATTCCCTAGAAACTTTAACTGATTCAGTAGCCGCTATACCTCCCGTAATGGCAAACAAGATATTCTTATCTTTCAAAGAGTCTCCCTTAATCGAGACGCCTGTATCTTTAACCATGTCATTCGGAATAGGATGTACTTCAAGAGTGCGTCGCTAAATAACTATAATGAATAAATAATATACAGTTATGGTTTTTCTAATGTAATGGCTATACCCATTCCCCCTCCAATGCACATAGATGCTAATGCACGATTGCCATTTGTTCTATTCAATATAGATGCAGCTTTACCTATTATTCTGATTCCAGAAGCCCCCAATGGATGACCTATGGCAAGAGATCCTCCATCGACATTAACTTTGTCGATATCAATACCTAAGTCATTTATTACAGCAATACTTTGAGAGGAGAAGGCTTCGTTTAGTTCAAAAATATCTATATCTTCAATTGTCCATTTTGCCCTTTTAAGGGCTAATCTTGAGGCTTCTACTGGCCCTATCCCCATAATTTCAGGATCACAACCTATAACTGCTCCAGATACTATTCTTGCAATAGGAGTTAATTTATTTCTTTTTGCAAAATTTTCACTACATACAATCATGAATGAAGCGCCATCAGTCAGGGGAGAAGCGGTAGCCGCTGTAATTGAAGTACCAGATCCAAGAACAGGAGATAGTTGAGACATTGATTCTAATGTAGTGGTGCCTCTTATGCATCCATCTTCATATATGTCTTCTTTTGAATTATTTATTGAGACAATTTCTTCTTCTAAAAAACCAGATTTTTGCGCGAAAGATGCTTTGTTATGGGAGAGAAGAGCAAAATTTTCTTGTTCACTCCTAGAAATATTCCATAAATTGGCTATATTTTCTGCTGTTTCAACCATTCCTATGTATGCTTGGGGGAATTCTAATTCTAAGTTAGGATTTGGATTCCAATTGAAACCTCTTCTTTTAATACGGCTCATAGATTCAACTCCGCCGCATAGAAAACACTCTCCCCAACCAACTTCAATATTGGCTGAGGCTGATAAAACAGCTTGCATTGAAGATCCGCATAATCTATTAAAAGTTGCACCAGGTACACTATTTGGAAGACCACCAAGATATGTCATTATACGTCCAATATTGTACCCTTGCTCACCTTCAGGATATGCACAACCAACTAGTATGTCATCAATCAGTTCAGGTAATATGTTATTTCTCTTCAGTATAGTTTTNGCCAAGTAACCAGCCATTTCATCAGGCCTTACATTAGATAATTTTCCTTTATGCGCTCTGTGGAATGGTGATCGAAGCCAATCAACTATTACCGCCTTCATGATATTGCGAAGAGATGGTAATGGATAATATTCACNGTTTAAGTCAGCAAAGATGTATGTTTACCGAGAGGTTCATGAAAGAAAGGCAGTTGGCNAAGTATGATATGATTAGAGAATGTCAGAACCACGGATATTATGCAGATGATCATTTGTGCCCAGCATGCAATGCAGAAGGGAAATTTATCATGAGAACAGGAGAAAGAAATAGTATGGCTAGAAGATTGGCTTTAATACTTAGACATGCACCTGAAAAATTTGATTTAGAAATGGATATTAATGGATGGGTAGATATTAAAGATATAATTAGACAATTCAAAAAGGGAGATGAAAAAAGATATCATTGGCTAAGGCCCCATCATTTCAATGCGATTGCAGAAACTGATCCTAAAGGAAGATATGAAGTAAGAGGGATAATGATAAGGGCTACTTATGGGCATACTTTGGAAATTGAATTAGATTTACCTACAGATAATATTCCAGATGCATTATACTTTCCTTGTGATCCAGAACAAACAGATAATCTAATCGAAGTTGGACTAACTCCAGGCAATAGAGCACATGTTCATTTATCTGCATCAATTAGATCGGCAGCAGAAGCTGGAAAGGTGCATTTCTCATTACCTACAATTCTAGAAGTAGACACTGCACGAATGGTAGCCTCAGGAGAAATNATATGGCATGCAGGAGTTACTGTTTATCTAACTGAAAAGGTTGAAGGTGAATATTTATCTGTAATAGAAAACGAACATCCACAGTATGTTTTAGCTAGAGCAAAATGGGACGATGAAGAGGAATAATTAGTATTCTCCGCAAAGAAGACAGAATTTTAATTCTGGATCTATTTCACCATTGCACTTTGAGCAAGTTAAAGAATTATTTTGCTTTGGAGTTAATTCATGTTTTTCATTATTACGAACAGGCGTTTCTCTTTGAACAAAGGGCGATTCGATGACATTATCAATCGTTTCTAGTAATTCTCTGAAAAAAATTGTTTCTGATAATGCGGCATCTATCCTCAGAATTCTTCTTTTTTTCTCTTTAGGATCTTCAATACTCTCTGCTTCTGATAATTGAGATTGTAACCATCTTTGAAATTTTACAATGTCACCAGATTCACTCATAATACTTCCAAGCAATCATCTAACATTAACTTGTCCGATAACAACATTCAATGTAAGTATTGAATACTTGTNCCTCTTCGACCAAATTGTGAGTGTNAAAGGTAGAATAGTAATTAAACTTGGAGGNGGTTTAATAACAAATAAAAATAAAGNAAAAACCTTAGATAAAGATGCGATCAATAAAGTATGTNAAATAATAAAAATATTAACTGAAGAAGAATATAAAATTATTATTGTNCATGGAGCTGGTTCTTATGGACATATATTATCAAAAGAAATGAAGATTTCAGAAGGAATAAATNACGAAATATATGAAAAACAGATTAAAGCAGTNAAANAAATAAGAGAAGATATGAAAGAATTGAATAATGAAGTAATAGATTCATTAAAGAAAGTTAATTTAGATTCCGTGGGATTTCCGCCTTCTATTTGGGCTATGAATACAGGGAAAGAGTTTNTCGGAAATATTGATATTTTTGAGAAAGAAATAGGCGAGATNATTCCGATTTGTTTCGGAGATGTAGTGCANAGAGATGATGAAAATGAATTCGGAATATTATCTGGAGATGATTTAATGTATAGGCTCTCTATGGAAATTCCAGAAGTAAATTTTACAGTTTTTTTGTTAGGAGATGTAGATGGTGTAATGGACAAACCACCGGACAACTTGGATGCTAATTTAATTTCAACATGGAAAAAGTATGATTCGATAAGAACTTCGCATAATTCAGAAGTTGATGTTACAGGAGGGATGGATTTGAAATTGTTGAGAGCATCAGAAATAGCTAATAAAATTGAAAATGTATGGTTTCTCAATGGTAATAATCCAGAAAGGATACTGCAACTTGTCAGGACAGGTTCTACAATAGGGACTAAAATTAATCCATAATAACGATGGATTATAGGCAAGTTACTACTGCGACATTTGAAATATATGTCAGACGCTATTAAGCATTTGGAAAAACATGACCCCGCACAGTCAGAAATGATGGAAGAAATGTGCTTATTAGTCGACAAAGAAGATAATGTAATTGGTACTATGAGTAAACTTGATTGTCATTTTGGAGAAGGTCATAGGCATCGTGCATTCAGCGTCATAATTGTCAANAATAATGGAGAAATGCTAGTTCAACAGCGTTCAAAAGAAAAAATAACTTTTCCAGGAGTATGGGCGAATGCATGTTGTAGTCATCCTTTAGATNTAGATAATGAAAATACTGANAATGGCAATGGAGTAGTTAATGCAGCAAGAAGGAAACTAGAGCATGAATTAGGNATTCCTATGTCTGTAACNGAAAATTGGNATTTTAATTTATTAGGGCGATTTGAATACCAATGTAGATGGGATGCNGATTGGATTGANAANGAAATAGATCATGTCCTATTAGTCGAATGTGATGTCAACATAAATATTAATNAAAACGAAATTGAAACAGTCAAATGGCTAGATAAAGANCANCTTTTGAGTATGATGCANAANGAAGGAGAATGGNCTAATGAATATATAGCGCCATGGTTTTTGATGATATGGAAATATTTTTTGAAAGAAAATTACCCNAATATNNATAACATAATTAGTATAAAAAATATGCAAATAATAGATTGNGGTAAATTATATCTAGANAAGGAAAAACCTGGAAGTGGNTTGATGGATGCATTAAANGAACATAAAAGCAAAGTAGAAGAAGAAATTATGTTTAGTTTAAGTAAAATGGAACAAAAGAGATTGCATGGTGCTATGACTCATCTATTCTCAGGTGGAGGTAAAAGATTAAGGGCAATTTTACCAAGACTGGTAGGAGAGGCGATAGGAAATGCTAACGATGGTCATTACACTTTAGGAGCATGTATTGAGATAATCCATAATTTCACCCTTGTCCATGATGATATCATCGATCAAGACCCTATTAGAAGAGGTTTAGATGCTGTACACGTAGCTTATGATGATGCCACTGCGATTAATGCTGGTGATGCTATGTTGGCAGTAGGATTTGAGATTCTTGCAGAATCATCAGAAATATCNGGNGAAAATCTTCGATATTTAGTTANGGCAATTGGAGAAATGGTTAGGAGGGTTGCCGAAGGNCAACAAGAAGATATNGAGTTTGAAAATAGAGATTATGTTTCAGAGGAAGAATATATNGCAATGATTGCAGGAAAGACAAGTGCNATGTTCGAAACTTGCGCAAGAACTGGGGCAATATTATCTAATGCCGATCAAAATGTTGTGGCGAACATGGCTAAATGGGGCTTAAANCTGGGATTATGTTTTCAATTAATGGANGATTTAATCGACATCACGGGAGATACAAAAACCTTAGGAAANCCTGCAGGATCTGATATNATACAAGGTAAAAGAACATTGATTGCGATTCATGCCATGGATAGTGAAATGAATCTTTCAAATTTTAATAGTGTTTTTGGTAATGGACCATGTAGTGAAAAAGAATTAGAATCTGCAATAGATGACCTCTATGCGTCTGGTTCTATAGAATATGCAAAGAAAAGGGCAATGTACCATCATTCAATTGCTCATGAGTGTCTAAACAATCTAAAAAATTCTCCAGAAGTAGATGTTTTGAGAGAATTAACAGATTTTCAATTAATAAGAATTAATTAAAAAGTAGTTAATCCATGTATTGTGCTTCACCAGGAAGATCAGTTTTCAAGCCTTTTCGCTCTCTGATTTCAGCAACAACTTTATTGAATAATTCTCTAGGTAAGTGGACATAGCCAGCATTTTCTGTATTCCAAACTGCTCTACCTTGACTTGCTGCTCTTACGCTGTTAGAAAAACCGAAAGATTCAGCAACTGGCATTTTTCCTATTACACTTGCCGTTCCTCCCTCAACAGGCATATCCTCAATTATTCCTCTACGCTTGTTGAGTTCACTTGTAACGCCTCCAATAACATCATTTGGAGCATCTATACGAATATTTTGCATTGGTTCAAATATAACCGATCTAGCTCTAATTAATGCACCTTTCATTGAATTTCTAACGGCAGGAATAGTCTGAGCTGGACCTCTATGAATAGCATCTTCATGTAATTTTGCATCAACTAATCTGACCATTACTCCCATTAATGGCTCTTCTGCTACCGGTCCTTTTTTACAACAATCAATAAAACCTTCAATAATTAACTCTCTAGTTTCATGAAGGTTTTGTATACCTTTAGTATCATTCACCAAAACATTTGTTCCATGTATTGCATATATTTTACGCATTAAATCCTTGTCCATACCAAATTCAGCAAATTTATTTCCAACTTCTTTAGCATCTTTAGTTCTAATTGCTCCCTCTTTCCCAAAATCTCCATCTCGTAAACCTTGGATAACATTCTCAGGAAGTGGTTCAACCTCAATATAAAATCTGTTATGGCGATTTGGAGATTTACCTTCAAATGGGCGACCATTATTATTCCCTTCGATTGACTCCCTATAAACCACAATGGGTTCACTTACTTTCACCTTTATTCCTTGTTCTTCTTCGATCCTGTAAGTTGTAATTTCTAAGTGTAATTCACCCATACCTGCTAAAAGTGCCTCACCTGTTTCAGCATTAGTAGAAACTTGTAATGAAGCATCAGCTTTTGCCAAACTTCTTAATGCATCAATAAATTTTGGTAAATCTTTCATTGACTGAGGTTCGACAGCAACTGTAACAACAGGTTCCGAATAGTGACGTATTGGTTCGAAACCGGTATCATCTTGATTACGTGTTATGGTAACTCCAGCAGCAGCACTTTTTATTCCAGTTAATGCAGCTATATTTCCTGCAGATACTTCTGATACTGCTATCCTATCGCCACCAACCATCATGCTAACTTGTTGTACTCTTTCTGCCTTAGCTGCACCGAGTGCCCAAACAGATTCTCCATGCTTGATAGATCCTGAATATACTCTTCCTACAGCCACTTCTCCGGCATGAGGATCCATCCAAATCTTTACTATCATTAATGACAATGGCCCTGAAGAGTCACACTTAATCATTGATTTAGCAAATTCTGAATCTAAATCTCCCTGCCAAATATTAGGTATTCTATATTCTTGTGCCACTAGTGGAGATGGAAGTTTATCTACTGCCATATCTAAAAGAACTCTGTGGACTGGAGCTAATTTTGCTAGTTCTTTTTGCTTATCATTTTTGCAATAATCCATTACTTGGGTCATGTTAATGCCACTTTTTACCATGTAAGGAATAGACATACCCCAATTATAGTAAGCCGAGCCAAAGGCAACAGTTCCCTTAGAAACATCTACTTGCCATGATTTGGCTAAATCCTCTGTCGGTGCAAATGTTGAGATTAATTTGTTAACTTTGATAATTATTTTCTGAAATCTTGCCATCATTTCTTCGCCATCAATCTGTAGTTCATTGATTAATCGATCTACTTTGTTTATGAATAATACAGGCCTTACTTTTTCTTTGAGCGCTTGTCTAACGACTGTTTCTGTCTGAGGCATCGTACCTTCAACCGCACAGGCCAAAATTATACAGCCATCTACTGCTCTCATTGCACGAGTAACATCTCCACCGAAGTCTACATGCCCAGGAGTATCAATCAAGTTAATTAAATAATCAGAACCATCTACATCGTGTACCATAGATGCACTGGCAGCATTAATAGTAATTCCACGAGCGCTTTCTTGGTCATCAAAATCCAGAACTCTAGATTTCCCAGCCAAATCTTCTGACATCATACCGGCCCCAGCAATTAGATTGTCAGATAAAGTGGTCTTTCCATGATCTATGTGGGCAGCAATTGCTAAATTTCGAATATTTTCCCTTGTATGCATTACTTCTACTGCACGTTCAATATTATCTTCTTTACGACCCATATTATGACCTCAATTGATTCGGCGACCTGCCTAAGGTTGATAAATACGATTGTAAA
>NHGE01000048.1 GCA_002172375.1 Euryarchaeota archaeon TMED129
ACTACAGGAATCAAAAAATCATTCAAGAAACTACAAGAAAGCGGCATTAGGATTACAGATACATCAAAAGCGATGAACACTGAATTATTGACGGCCATACAAGTTCAAAATCTGATATTGATATTAGAAAAAATACTTTTGAAATAATGGGAAAGGATAATTTGTCGAAAGAACAGACTATATTTTCTTTGATTATTGATGGTAAAATACCATCTTATAAATTATATGAAGATGAATTAGTTATAGCAATTTTAGATATAAACCCATTTAGTCGGGGACACACTCTGATCATACCAAAAGAAGCGGCTGCAACACTGGATAAATTATCTACTAAATCAGCATCTGCAATTGGTGCAATATTGCCTAAACTATCAAGGGCTATTTTAGATATAACCGGCGCAAAAGAATTTAATGTATTACAAAATAATGGCGTAAACGCTTACCAATCCGTTTTTCATGTCCACTTCCACATTATACCCAAATATGAAGATGGAAGCGGTCTTCAATTTCCATTCCAATCTTCTCCCATAGATCATGATGAAGCAACATTGTTGTCTGAAAAAATACGTCAATTGATTTTAGAAGGGACATAGTCTAAACCAACACCCTCTTGAGATAATCATGGAAGGCGAACCTACTCTACCAAAAGATATCGCCCCCGAACTATCTAAAAGTGCTAAAAAAATTAATATGCGTAAATTAGAATCGGTTCCTTGGGCCCATGATGGCACACACCCAGGTTCAGAATGGTTTTGGAAATTTTTGACCACAATTCTTTTAATTCCATGGGCTTATTTATTTCGAAGAAAAGAAGTGGAAAAACCCTTTCAAACGGATGGCGGCAGATTATGCGTTGCCACCCATGTAAATGGTTTAGTAGATCCAATTTCTATTACAATGAGTAACCCAAAACAAAGAATGGTCACCCTAGGGAGGCATGATTTGACTACTTCAGTCCCAGTAATAAGTTGGATAGCAAGACGTATCGGCTCACAACCAGTAATTAGGAAAGCAGAACAAATGGAAGGCATAGCGGAAGAAGAATTTGCTCATTATCTAAATCAAAGAAGTATGCTTACTGTAGCACACGCACTTTCGGGAGGATATTGTGCAATAATTATGCCTGAAGGAATAGGCCATCAGGATTCACAATTAAGACACCTTAGAACTGGTTCTATGCGATCCGCAATAAATGCCGCATCTATTGCAAAGGAGCGCAATATACCTCCTCCGGTTTTTCAGCCTATAGGATTGCATTTTAGGGTTCATTATTGGTTTAGAACGGATTTATATTTAGAGCAAATAGAACCAATTCCAGTACCGCATAATCCAATATCAGAAGATAGGAAAAAATTAATGCAAGGGATTTGGATAGAACCTCCAGAGGATCTAGTAATAAAATTAAGAGATGAACTAACGAGTAAACTAGCACCTATATCAAGAGATGCACCGGACTGGGAAACTTACAGATCTTGGCAGTTACTAGCCCACCTTCTCTCCATTGATAAAAAAATAGAATTATCTAGTTACAAACAAGAGGTGCTTGCAACAAGGAATGTAAGAGAAAAAATACGAGCAACGCCCAATCCAGTATTAGAAGAAAATGCAAAAGAAGCTTCAAAAATTTTACACTCATATAATTTAGATGGTCGCGTAATAAATAGTAATATTACAATCAAAGATAAACCAAATTTGGTTAAGGCATTTTTTGGTTTAGTCATTATGGCACTTTGTGCTACGATAACTTTTACCTCCACTGGAATACAAGCCTTATTTGCTTGGTATCTTGGCAATAAAACAGATGAGGGAATAGATGCGAGAACCACCTATCATATGATAGCTGCCTTAATTTCTCCACTAATATTTTGGCCATTAATATCTTTAGTATATTTTTATATTTTCAATAAAATGATTTATGCCATGTCAATTTTCATTTTCCCTATTTTCTTACTCATTTCTATTTTTATATGTCATTATTGTAATCTTTTATTTTTAATTGGTTATGATATGTGGACAGATTATAAATTTATATATAGATCTAAAAAATTACAAAAATCCCAAGACGGATTAAAACTAATTAAATTAATTAAAGAAATAAATAAAAATTTAGACGTACTAAAATAGGATGCCCCAGTCATATGTTATTGTGAATGCACAAGACGCAATCAATTCTATTAAAAATTGGCTCAATAGCGAGAGCCTTGAATATAAAGAAATTAATGATAATCAAGCCTTGATCCATTTACATTGTAAATATCCGCCCACACGCCAAGGCCATATTTTCAATATTGTTATTCCGAAGAGAAGAAATTTAATTTTAATTTACACAGTCACCAGAGTCGACGAAGGGCAACAAAAAACTATGATTGAACAGTCAAATACAGATAGAGAAGAGTGGGAGTATTGGCTTCATAATACTCGGTTAGAATTAACAAATAGTGATTTAGATTGGGTTTTACATATTGGCCATAAAAGTGATAAATCAGGCCCTTTACAAGCATTTAACTTGTCTCGACCAATATGGTTTGATGGACTCAATCAAAATGAATTTATGCATACAATGCGTAAACTTTGGCTAATAAAATTATCATTAATCCATAAAATAAAATTTACGTTTGGTAAAGGAATTGGGAAGCCGGGCCCAGTAGATGATTGGACATCTAGAACAGCTAAAAAAACATCAATAACAGAATCCGAAAAAACGCAAATAGACACAGATGAATCTGGTGGTTTTGGGAAAGAATTCGATCCTTCAAAATGGATTTAATTTACTAAGAAATATATATTAATTATTATCTAATTTGTGACCGCAAAGGGGTTTAGTTAAGTATCTGAAAAACTTCACCCTAACTAATGCATCCTGATTATGGTATTCGAAAAGTAGATTCCGTTAAGAAAAGAAATAGTATTACTTTGGTTTCTATTATGCTTTTGAGTTTGTTTGCAGCAATTGAAATTCCTCAAGCAGAGGCGAGTGATGTTGTTTTAACTGACCCGATACAAATAGTAAACAGCGGGACACAATATAGTGATAGAATGATGGCAATATCNGGAGATTCAAACGGAAATATACATCTAGTATTTAGTCGAAATACGCAGCATCTATATTACCAAATGCAAGATCCAAGAGGAGAAACAATAATTGATGCTACTCAGATTTCAAATCCAGGCAGTCATCGGGCATGGCATCCCGACATTACAGTTGATGCTGATGATAAAGTACATGTTGTATGGACAGATAAAGCTGGCCAATATTCAATAATGTACACATTATTAGATCCGTATTTGGACGATAGAGATGGCTCGCCCGCACTAGACTCAGTTATTTCAGTGGTTAATGATTATGAGGTTGCTAACAATCCTCAAAATCGCGATTATCCTGCGATAGATGTTGACTCTAATAATGATCCACACATAGTTTGGGAGGATGCTTTTGAACCTCTAGAAAAATTCTATCAACAACCGCAGATATATTATAAAATGCTTGAAATAGATTATGTAACAAGGGAAGCCATAATAGCCATTGATAGCACTTTATTAACTCCTATTTTAGGACACAAAGGCCATCCAGATATAGCCGTAGATGTTGATGATTTTGTTCAAATTGTTTGGGACGATACCCGTGGAGGCAAGGTTGAAATGGTCGTTCCAATCGATACTTCTGGCTCAATGAATACCGAATGGGCAGATATGTGTGTTGTTTTTTATGGTGGAAATTTTGCTAGCGGAGGTTCTTTTCCTGGGTTAAAACCACTATTGGAAAGCGCTAATATGAGTGTTTATGAAACACTATATGCATTAAGTGGTAATTGGCCTGCCGCATCACAAAGTGGAGCATGTGCAACCGCATACCAAACAGGAGGTTCTGGTAGTCAAGGACCTAGAAGTACACCCTTAGGTGATAGTGAAAATTCAGGAGGAATAAGATATTTAGATGAAGTCGTTTACAATAATGCTGCAGTAGACCTTCCGGCGGATGGAGGATATTATAGTGAGTTTTGGGGCCCTGCAGCAACATGGGCTTGCCTATCTTGGTATGATGCAAATGGTAACGTTCCAGGAAATCCTCCAACACAATTAGATCATAAATGGAATCCGAATGCTACTAAGATAGTAATACCAATTTCAGATGAAGGACCATATGGCGGAACTCCAATGGACAACGATGATACTGTGAGTATTTCAGAATCACATGACGCTTGCGTGACAGCTGACATTGTACCAACTCCTTTGTGGGCAGGTTCAGATACAGATGTAGCATCTTACATGATGGATTTAGCACAATGCCCAAACGGTTCTGGTCTTAATGCAAGAACATGCAATGGTAACAATCTTAGATTAACAAATGCAGGGGGNCAAATGTATGGTTTTCCTACATCATCTTCTAGCTCAGCTGAACTAGAAATAATGGTCGAGGCAATGGTTTATCTTTCAACTAATAATTCGAGAGAAATATATATGACAGTTTTAGATCCTCTTTCTCTCTTAGATAGGCCTTGGCCTGGTTGGGTCAAGGGAGACCCAGGGACGGAAGTAAATTCGAATACCAATACTTATACTGAAGATTTAGGGCCATCAGAAGACATATCTGGCTACGGACATTTGGTTGTTGTAAATGATACGCGAATAACACTTAACGATGCATATAGTTTACATCCTGCTATAGCACTAGATTCTACTGGCCTTACACATTTAGCTTGGCAAGATGGGCGAGCCTATGGTTTTGATATTGACGTCAACTATGAAGTGTATTATACCAGATTAAAACTAAGAGGTGCTGCAGAGTGGGATGGGGCAGCAGAAGGATTGCCTACATATGGAATAAAGCAAATTGCAGATGCAGCAATTTCTGATGTAGAGGGATTACAAGGAATTGATCCCAACCGCCCCTTTGGCGGTAATTCTCACCTACCATCAATAATTACGGATTCTTTTGACAACGTACATCTTGCATGGCTAGATAATTATAACGAAACTCAAGGAGAAACCGTAGTATACACTCGTCTAAACCATACTAATGATGATTATCCAGACGGATTTCCTTTGAATTCTATAGCATCTGCAATATTTGATCCNTGGACAATTATACCTGTAACCTCTTGGCAATCAGATAAATTAGGCCCGAATTCTCCTGCTACGCCGGATCTAGGACAGACTCCAGCATTTGCCAATGATTTAGGAAGTGGAGCACATCTTGGGTGGTCTGATACTAACAAATGTAATGAAGAAAATAACGCTGGAAAATATACGTTATGCTATGTCCACGTATTAACAGGACTAGTTGATATTTCTTTGGCCTGCGATGAAAAATTAATTGCTAATCCTAACTTAGAAGGACATTATTATGACTGCCCAGAGGAAACAGAAACATTCTATCATACAATTTTCCCTGGTGAATTGACGACTTATAACATGACGATTGCAAATCCAACACCAGGTCCAGCAGAATTGGTTAAAGATACATTTACTGTTACTATGTCCGGAATTCCTCAGAATTGGAGTGCAACATTATTTTATGCCACAAATAATACACCGATATTCGAATCGACACCTGTTCATTTGGAGGGAGGAGAAGTAGTTCCTATTTACTTGAAATTAAGAGCTCCAACAATATATCAAGCTAAAGAGGACGAATTAGCACAAGTCAAAATAACCGCAGTATCATACAAAGATATAGCAATATTCAATGAAAAACTAACTCTAACATTGATGGACGTGGTGCATGGTATTGAATTAGATACAAGNCACTATCAAGTAGATATTGAACAAGGCAGATCTGCTATTTTCTCTGTTTCTATAAAGAATACTGGCAATGTTTATGATACATTTGCATTCTATGANCCTTCAACATTAGAAGGACAGAACGANTGGGCATTGCCATTTGGTTGGGGCATAGATTTCCCGACTTCTATTTCNTTGGATCCTTTACAGTCTGTAACTAAAAANTTGCAAGTAAGTGTACCTACATCACAAGAACCAGGGACATTTGTAATATATCTGAAGGGTTGGTCCATGGGCGAACCGGTTTTATCTATAGATAGAGGAACATTTGATGTTTTGGAACTGTGGATAAATGTTTCAACCAGAACAACTGGCAATATCGTTTTCTCAGTGGGTGAAACCACGCAATATGTCCTCCCAGGAGAATGTGCTGAGTTTGATATTGATGTTACTAAACATTTCACTCCTGGACATTTGGTATTTAATGTCCCGGGAGCGCCCCCCGATAAGCCAAGTAATTGGACAGAAGAGACATGGAGATATGACCATTGGACTGTCGATTTAGATTTCTCAAATGCACCTGGAGGAAATGGCCCTGCTGACGATGCTCCAAGGTATTGGGCCCAAATCAATACTCCATACACCGTTACTGCAATAATGTGTGCACCATATAATGCAACGGCCGGTTTGGGCGATTCCGTTTCAGTTAGAGCACATCTTGATGGTCAACCAAAAATTAGAGATTCAGTAGTAATTTTGACGAATGTTATTCAAAGATATGATTTACAGGCAACTGTTCCGGAAACCATTTTGGATCTCTATCCAGGACAACCATATCAAATGAATACAACTATTGAGAATCTTGGGAATGGTGCAGATAGGTTTGATGTTACTATAGATTCTATCATAGATTCAGATGGTAATTCCCATGTTTGGGATATTGAAATACCAAGAATATTATTTGGAGAACTAGATAGAGATGAANTAGGCGAATATCAAATAATAATTAATGTTCCTGAAAAAACCTTAGCAGGACAATATACAGTTAATTTTAACATATACAGTGAAGAAGAATATGAAGGTAGTAAATTGAGAGATGTAATATCATTAAAAGTTAATATTATTGAATTTCATGATATGAGAATTACATTAGATCCCAGTGTAGAAAGCAAGATCAAAACTACTGCACCTAGCAGAATAGTTAGGTTTACTTTGAATGTAACAAACTTTGGTAATGTACCTGATCAGCCAACAATACACAATCATACAATTGATGCTGCAGGAGGATGGGGNGTTATGCCTGGTATGAACACACTTTCAAATTGGGAGATAAAATTCGCTCTTTTAGAAGACTTTGATACCGAATATCCAATAGAGAATCTATGTTTAGGACAGTCTCCCGATTTCTTAACATTATCAGAACCAATACCNNCTGAAGGNTGTTATCTNTCNGCTCAAACAGGAGCATTGACNTTGCCTATGATGGANGCATATACAACGTTGCAAATAGTAGTTATTGTTTCTATAGCACCAGACGCAGCTTTACAAAATAGAGAAATTGGAATAAAAGCGATTTCAATGCACGGATCATCAGATAATGGAGGCGATTATGACGAAACTCCCGGTTGGGAAGANTCTTGCACCTTAGATACGAATAAAGACGGCATTCCTGATAACTATAAGCCAGATTGTGATAATAATGAGCAAATATTAGAACTACGTTTGAGGGCACCTGATTTAGAAATTTTAGAAGTTACAACAGGTGCTAAAAAAGGAGCAATCGGAGAAATGCTATCTGTAAGTGTGAAGATAGTCAATAGAGGAAATGCACATGCAACNGACGTTAATGTGATACTTTGTAAAGACCAGTCTCCATCCAATATTAAGAAGAATGGCTGTGATGAAACAAATATAGTTTACAGACAGATTATCAAAGCTATAATGCCTATTGGTGCCGGAGGATTAGAAAATCCTGATCCTATTACATTACTATACATGGTTGAGGCAGGAAATCATGATGTCGTCGTTGTTGTAGATGCAGATAACGATATAGTAGAGACAGATGAAACGAACAATATTATGAGGATACCAGGAGGAGAATTAAGCTCTACTTTTGGAACTGGAGATGTTATTATTGATGTAATAGCTCGTTATTCTGTTCCAACTATCATTCTTGGTGCAACATTTTCATTGATTGGTGTAGCCGGATATGTAATGTATGGAAGAAGGTTAGATGCGCTACAAGCATTTGCTGAGAAGACAAGTTTAATGTCAAAAAATGATGATGAAGATACTATATTTTGATTATTTTGCTAGCCACCAAGGTAAAGGAGTTCCTTTGCTCGCAGCTACAAAATCTCCTTTGCTAGCTGCAAAATCTCTTAGCAAACGNTCTCGTAAATTTTCCATCATTTCTTCTGCATCCATGGATTGTATCCTTAGTCCATGAGAAAANAAATCNAGGTCCAAAGGCCTTCTAGGTTGATTCATTATAGCATGAGCCAACCTTCGTTCTTCATAGGAATTAGAGTGCTCNGAGACACTAGAAGATACCTTTTTCTTAACTTGTTGATGCATAGCAATAATTGCATCACGTTGATTATCTATTTTTTCTAAAACCACATCTAGTTCACCTAAAAAATCGATTGCTTCAGCCAAATCTAATTTTCTTCTTGTACCCATTCTTTTAACCACTCCNCCNAGTTCACTAGGAAGTTTATTTGAAAGTTTCATTGCACCNCCACTAGGTATTTTTCTGTGTTCAGTGCGAAACAAGTCAGGACCCAAATCTAGCCTTATAGAAAATGATTGATCTACTTTATACATTTTTTTAGGAGGACCTCCTTTTTCTGAAGCNACNATTTCTGAATTAACAAAATCGGCCTTTTCAAGTACTTTTAGATGTTTTACTACTGCTTGTTGACTAACATTTATCAATTCAGAAATCTGTAAAGGATAATGTGGCTCTTTTACAAGAAGCATCAAAATTTCTCGCCTGGTAGGATTTTCTAATATAGATAAAGCCTCATCAAAGTCCACCATCCACTTACCAACCTATGGTTGGGTAGTGGTAGGTATTCTAAAAACCCAATCATTATTTTTGATTATCCCAATCTTCCCAAAAAGTATCTTTATTCTCTATATTTTCTGTTTTTCTANCANTCAAATCATTATTTTCNATGAATGGATCTGGAATATTTTGAATATTNTTTACAATCTTTATTTTTCCTCTTTCTTTATCAATATACAACTCATCAGATATTGATAGTTTTTGATTATTTGCCCCCTTTCTCCAACCTATTAAAAGAGTGATTAATGCTAAAATGNCCAATGGTATTCCCATGCAAAAACCACAAGTTATAGCTATAAAACCTGGATCACTCATTATTTCTATTTGATTTGATGTTTCATCAATAAGCCAAAGAGTAGTTTCACCTTCATTATATAANATATATTCTTCATTTTTAGTGTTTTCAAAAACCATNACGGTCTGATAAATACTACCATCNAAGCCAGTNCTATCGAAGTCNTACCATGCAGCTTCCCTTCCATCAATNTCTTTACCAGAATTATTTATTAATTTTAATTCGGGTAAAGTATTTTCTCCTTCNATCCGTAAAGCCACATATAACCCCATTCTTTCCAATTCCACAGATTGACTTGAATTTGGCGATAATTCTACCAAATTAGTAGTCTCTGGATCTAAAATTTCTATCATGTCATCTTGAGCATAAAAATATGCTATTGTACCTATTAATAAAAAAACCAGTGATATAACTGCTAACCATTTTCCTATCTTGAGCAAATTATCACCTACAACTATCCTAGTTAGTGCCTATGTATCAACCCTTTAATTAATATTTCAGGCCTAATGCTGCTAATTTCTCAGGCAAATAGGTATCTGTAACGAAATCAAGGCCATATTTTGCNAGAGATTGCTGTTCAGCCTTTTTTCCTATTTCCTGCATTAGATTAATTTGTTCTTTCCACCACCCTGTAGCAAATCTTGGATCTGATAATTCTGATTCAAGGGCCCCCAGATCAGATTTTGTTAAATCATCACTTGGCAAATCATAAGCTAAAATATCGTCTGCTGTTATTCCTAGATATATTGCTTCGTTTGTTGCCAAATATTCAGATATATGAGCCGTCTTTATAGCACCATATGCTATACTAGCAAAAATCCTGAAAGACCAAGGATCACAATCAGCGAANACAAGTATGGGCTTTTTCCATTCATCACTCATTCTTTTCATAATACGNCTNGTTGACCTTGCCGGTTGTCCTTTTAGATGAATTATTGCACACCTAGCTTCTTCATCAAAGCCATTTTCAACTAGCCTATCAAACATTCCTCCTGTTTCAACTGCCATAACGAAATCGATATCATGTTCAACCAATCTTAATTTTTCAGATTCTACATTGTATGGGACACCATATCCAGAATCGCCCACATCATCTCTGCAATTTATTCTCATCCATTCTCCTTTACGATTTTTTTCTTCAAATGTAACATTTCCAATTATTCTAGCACCATCTTCTTCAGGTCGTAATTTAAAATCCTCCCGAATGCATTTTGTTACTATTTCCAAATCTTCAGCNAGATTATTACTTTCATTTTGAGTACCAAATTTACCATTNCCCCATCCTTCAGAGATATAATACATTTCTCTTAAAGTNGAAGACTTACCAGAATCAATCATTTCCTCTATAAATTCCGTTATATGTAATGATCGTAATAAAACNCTCGCGGAACTTAAAGCCGTTGCATCTCTAGTACTCTTATTTNTGCCNTATTTNTAAACTTGTAANTTTTTATCAAATTGTATGTTCTTTTTTGTTCTAACAGGCAGAGTCATGGCAGGAGGTTTACCTTTCAACATTTTATCATGCATTTCTGCAGCTACACTATGTAATGCTTCTATTACTTCTTCTTTGGTTTTTGTTCTCCCTAAAGTCATTATTCTACCTCCCATTCAGACAAAGAAAGTTGCCCTTCTTTAGATTCTAAAATAGTCGTTGACATATCTTGTTGTACGTTTTCTTCAGCTCTGTCAATCAATGGCTCTAAGTTATTAGATTCGTTCATTATTTCTTTTTCGGCCAATATTAAAGCTTCAGATTTACGTATTTCATCAAGTAAAGTTTCATCAATTTTAGTGGCACCTATTATCTCTCCATTTCCTCTAAAGAAAATATCGGTATCCACCCAGTCGCCTTTTGTTAGTCCAGATACTCCAAACTCAACAGTAGTACATGTTCCAGGATTTAATGTATCTAACCTCCAAGCCCAGATTCCCTTTGTTTCTTTTCTCCCGCCACGATTATTATTTACCATAGTAGTATTTTCATTTTCTGGCCACTTTGCTAAGATAGTGTATGCCCTTGCCCTTGCTGTATAATTGTAAATTTTAATAGAACAGGTCGCAATTTTCCGTTCTTTATCCCAATCCAATATTTCTTCACAAAATACAGCATTCATAATTTGAGTTATTACCGGCGCAAGATCGGGCTCAGGTCTTGCAAGTATTTCCGAACTTTTCTTTGCTATCTCAGGTAATATTATGTTCACTAATTCGAATTTTTCCTTCGCCTTTTTACGCTGTGAACTTTTCTTTAGATGATTTTTCAATCCTCTTCCGACTTCGAGTAAGGCCTTTCTTATCTCTTCATGAACTTCTTCATTTTCTGCCACTGCTTCCTTAGCTTCGCTAGTAAATTGAACATTAGTTGATGCTAGGTGAATCAATAAAGCTGCTGGACCTTTAGGCACTCCTCTGCCTCCAGGATGATCAAGACCGTATCTTTTCCAATCAACCGACTCAAGGGCTTTCGTAAGTAGACAGCCACCTTGTTGATACATTAACGGCACTCTATTTGCAAACCTCAATACCTCTATTGGGCCATCGGAACTTAAATCTCCGCCAAAAACTAAACCTACCTCTATTTGGAAAGGGTTTCCCTGACTAACACTAGGATTCCTAGTCACAGTGGATGCAAATCTAGAATCAATTGCTTTAGAAAGACCTTTCTTAATTAACAAATCATCTATTGGAGAAAGACAGTCCATNGGTGGGGAAAGAAGNTTAACATTTTGAAANGAATTTAATATTTCTTGGGCATCATCTGCCTTAATTCTTTTAGGNTCTCTCCCTTCATCAACTTTAGCCTTTACAAGTATTTCTCTAGCTGCCCTCATACTAACTCCAGAAAAATTATGACGTAAAAAAGAAGTCATTTTTCTTTCACTTGACTCACGCAACATTCGTTGCAAAGTCCCTAGATGAATGCCATGAGGATGAGGCTTAATTTCTGAAACCACCCTCGGCAATCGTTCGGTTGTTCTAGGCCAATTACCTTGATCTATTATGTTACCATCCCTATCTCGTACAATTAAAGATATACTTGCATGAGGATTAACTATCGACGTCATTCTAAGATATTGATGAACAGATTGTTTTCCTTTCTGATATTTACCTTTCATAATAGTTTTAATCCTCAATCCTTGTTTTATCTCTTCACCTGTATTTTTATCAATCCACACTTCTCTTTTCTCACCGGTTTTAATTGCCTTATTTTTCCTTGTATCTAAACCCAATTCAACAAAAACTGCAGAAGCATCATCTTTAATTTTTGATATAACATGGGTCTTGGACCCAGTGGTTAGTTGACTATACATCACTACTCCTGTTATGCCAATACCTTGCTGTCCACGAGTTTGTCTAATGGCATGAAACCTTGAACCTAATAGAAATTTTCCAAAAACATCTTCAATTGCATTTCTTGGTATACCAGGCCCATTATCCTGTGTTATAAATTCAATNTTATCGCCCTTTTGCTTGTTTAATTCAACATGTATATTTGGTAATATACGAGCTTCTTCGCAAGCATCCAGAGAATTATCTACAGATTCCTTTACTGCAGTAATTATTGATCTTTGTAAAGAATCAAAACCAAGAAAATGTTTATTTTTTTCAAAAAATTCACTTACGGCAATTTGTTTTTGTTTACTGGATATTTCTTCAGCTTTGTTCATTTACATCCCTCCATCAGGTCCTCCCAATACCCTATTGGCACGGGGCCTGCTTATGGTTACACCATCCAGAATGCAGACCGCCCTTAACTTTACATGAAAATTAATTTTAAAAATGCTTAATATTATACATTTCATTATTATTCAGAATTAATTAAAAATTTCAGGTTCCCAAGATGAAATTTTACCTGTAAAAGCACTTGTCATCACAGTCAAAGGACTTGCTAGATATAATTTACCAGGACCAGACCTTCCTTGAAAATTACGATTAATTGCCGACACTGTCACCTGACTCGCATCATTACTTATTCCTGGTCCTGCTCCTATGCAAGCACCACACCCAGGATCAATAATTTTTATTCCTGCCTTTTCAAATAAATCCACCCATCCGTTTTTTATAGATAATTCTTTTACTGATTTAGATCCAAATTGGATATAACATTCAACACCATCTGCAATTTTCATTCCTGCGGCTAATGCGGCTTTAGTTACCATTGCATAATATGCAAAATCATCATCTTTTCCTGCAGTACATGATCCTGCATAAGCGATATCTATTTCTATATCCCCCAAGTCTTTTATGAAGGCACCATTTGTTGGGTCGGAAGGAATTCCTTTATCTGGATCTCCAGGATGAGCTACCATTGGCAATATTTCTGAAAGATCAATTACATGTATTCCGCCGTCATAAATTGCATTTTTGTCTGGTAAAATAAAACTTTTTTCAATTTCTTCAGTAGTTAAACCATCTCTCCTTTTCAATAACCATTCTACTGTTACCGAATCAGGCTCACATATTCCAGTTTTAGCACTGCATTCTGTAGCCATATTACAAAGAGTCGCTCTTTCATCCATGGAAAGACTTGAAAGTCCTGGGCCCCCAAACTCCATACTTCTATCTAGTGTTTCCGATTTTGCTGCATAATTCCACAATATGTGTAAAATAACATCCTTTGCCGTACATCCGGGGTGTAATTTTCCTATTAATTCAAATCGAATACTTTCTGGCACCTTTACAAAAGCAAATTGATTATGTATTAAATTTGCATATTCAGTAGAACCAACACCATATGTCAAAGCATTCGATGCTCCTCCCATGCAAGTATGCGAATCAGTTGCTTGAATAAAGTCCCCAACATCAATAAACTCCTCCCGAGCAACCTGATGACATATGCCAGGACTAACCCCTCCTTCTGCCGAGTAATCTCTAACTTTCGTGTGTTTTTGAAATATTTTTTGCATATTTCTCAATGTTTCTATTTTGTTAATATGAGGACTAAATTTAGGTACATTTGTTGCATAAAGTAAATGATCTTCAAAGACTGCAAACTTAATGGGATTTGGAATAGAATAATTATCTCCATATTCTTCTTTGAGAAACGTATGTACTTGAGCCGTAGTAAATTCATGTGAATAACCGCCATCTACAGATGCTAGTACAGCATCACCAGGCTTTACAAATTTNTCANCCGTATTTNCTCCGATCATTTTTTTTGCAATTATCTTTTCTGCCATCGTCATTNCTCTTTTTGTAGTTACAGACTTTGGTAACACAATATCTNCTNTCGCTAATTTTTTTGCAAAAGGCAAAATACCTCCATTTTCTAAAATNAACCGNGTTATTGGNTCGTATTTTGATGTAAATTCTGATAAATCTATTGACTCTCCCTTTTGTAATCTTTCTAAAATTGCATAATCGCCCATCAACTGGCCTAAATTTATATTATTTCGTTCATGAATAGGTGCAAAGGATGCGGCGATAATCAATCTAATACCAGACCATCTTTCACACTGAGGGGCAGTTTCTCTACTCGAACCAGTTCCTTTTCTATGTCCAGAAACTATTACTTCAAAATTCCCATCAATCAAAGCCCGTTCTTCAAAAACTTTCCTACCACCATACATCAAGCCAGCATATGCATTTTCAGCAATCTTAGATGGCTCATGATCAAAACATACCCAAGCAGGAGTCATTACATCTGTATTAATGTCATCGAGTAAATCATCTATTCTCAAATCTTCCATTTTAAGATTGAGACCATCATATAATTGTTTAGATATTAAATCTAAGTCCTTAGTTAGAAATAAAACTCTTTTNCCCTTTGTAAGAGATATTTTTTTCGGAGGCCACTGCTCTTCCAACATTTTACCACTCCCGTNACCTTGGCACACTCTGGACATATATCATGATTTTCGATAATTAAGTTATAAATTAGATTTAATTTGGAAACTAAATTAATGATATATTTACTGTCAGACTTAAATATAATGCNCTTTCGGAGTATTTTATCTTTCCTAGGAAAGNTGGAGTGATATCATGGTAAATGACCTTATTGAAGATACAGTTAAATGTACAGAATGCGCAAGCCGAAATTTAGTAAAAGACGAAAATAGAGGAGAACTCATTTGTCAAGATTGTGGTCTTGTTTTGGAAGACAATGTAATCGATCAGGGTGCAGAGTGGAGAGTTTTCAGCCCCGAACAAGGGGACCAGAGAGCGCGTACAGGGGCACCAATGACTGTTATGCTGCATGATAAGGGACTCTCAACAGATATCGATTGGCAAAATAAGGATTATTCTGGAAAATCAATTTCGAGTCGATATAGAAGTCAGTTTTATCGTATGAGAAAGTGGCAAAAAAGATCAAGGGTAAGTAACGCTACTGAAAGAAATTTAGCAATGGCATTAGCAGAATTAGATAGAATGGCCAGTCGTCTAGACCTACCTAAATCAATTAGAGAGGCAGCAGCTGTGAATTATAAAAAGGCAGTTGAGGCTAGATTGATTCGAGGAAGATCAATAGAAGGAGTCGCCGCTGCAAGTCTTTATGCTGCTTGCAGACAATGCTCTAATCCTCGTACATTAGATGAAATTGGTGAAGCTAGCAGAACGGGTAGAAAAGAAATAGGACGAACCTACAGATTCATGGTAAGAGAGTTAAAAATGAAAATTCCACCAACAAAACCAGAAGATTATATTCCTCGTTTTTGCTCTGGCTTAGATTTGGATGCAGAAGTACAGGCCAAAGCTTACGAATTAATTGCTGCTGCTCAAGAAAGAGAATTAACTAGTGGAAGGGGGCCCACTGGAATTGCCGCATCAATAATTTATATTGCCAGCGTTCTTTGTGGA
>NHGE01000049.1 GCA_002172375.1 Euryarchaeota archaeon TMED129
CTAATTTAGAATTACCATCTTCAGATCAAGTTGCTAATTCAATGTTTGGAGGTTCTAAGGAAATATTTCAACAACCTCCTCCAATTACTTCTGAGTTGCCAAATTCACCTCCTCTCCCGGAAAATGGATTGCCTGAAGGTTGGACCATGGAACAGTGGGCACATTATGGCCAAGAATGGTTGGATGAAAATACAAATGAATAATTTTCAAAATAATATTGTGCGAGGGCTTATGACTAACAATACAGTGGCAGATGTAAGAGTATAACGGAAGTGCTTCAATGTATAACGGACAACAACCAATTTTTATCATGAAAGAAGGAACACAAAGGACTAGTGGCCGTACCGCCCAGAGTAACAATATAGCTGCTGCAAAGGCTGTAGCCGATGCAGTACGTTCCACTCTAGGTCCAAAAGGAATGGATAAGATGCTGGTTGACAGTATGGGCGATGTAGTAATCACAAATGATGGTGCCACTATTCTAAAAGAAATGGATATAGAACATCCAGCAGCAAAAATGATCATAGAGATAGCAAAAACTCAGGAACAGCATTGTTATGATGGAACTACAAGTGCTGTAGTAATAGCCGGAGAGTTGTTGAAAAGAAGTGAAGATTTAGTTGAGCAAAATGTCCATCCAACAGTAATTTGTGAAGGTTTTAGGCTAGCATCCGACAAAGCGGCCGAATTAATAGAGAATCATGCTATTGCAGTATCTCCTAAAACATTGGAAGAAGTAGCAAAGACAGCATTAACTGGGAAAAGTGCAGGAGCAGTCAAGGAATTCTTGGCAGATATAAGTGTACGTGCAGTTTTAGCAGTTGCACAAGATGCCGATGACATGACAATCGTTGATTTAGATGATGTTAAGGTTGAAAAGAAACAAGGCGGTTCGATAAAAGACAGCTCTCTTATAGATGGTATTATTTTAGATAAAGAAAGAGTTCATTCTGGTATGCCCAGAGTAGTATCGGAAGCAAAAATAGCCTTAATCAACTCTGCTATAGAAGTAAAGAAGACAGAAGTTGATGCAAAAATACAGATTACAGATCCGAATATGTTGTCCAAATTCATGGCCGAAGAAGAAAATTATCTAAAATCATTAGTAGATAAAATATCTTCAGTTGGTGCAAATGTAATTATTTGTCAAAAAGGAATAGATGATTTAGCACAACATCATATGGCAAAGTCAGGTATTTTCGCTATAAGGAGGGCTAAGAAGAGTGATATGGAGGCACTATCAAAAGCAACTGGAGGAAATATAGTAACCAACGTGGATGATTTATCTGTTAATGACTTAGGGGTTGCTGCCAAGGTGGAAGAAAAGAAAATAGGCGATTCTGATATGGTTTTTATTACAGGATGTCCTGAAGCAAAGAGCGTTTCAGTCTTACTCAGGGGAGGTACTGAACATGTAGTGGACGAAATCCGCCGAGCCTTCGACGACTCCATTGGAGTTGTCGCTGTTGCACACGAAGATGGTGCTGTATTGACAGGCGGTGGTTCTGTTTTAGCGGCAATAAGTAGAGATCTACGTTCTTATGCTGAGGGAATTGGAGGGAGAGAACAGATGGCGATTGAAGCATTTTCCGGAGCACTCGAAGTAATACCACGCACTCTTGCCGAGAATGCTGGCCTAGATCCTGTTAACACTATTATAGATCTACGAAAAGCCCATTCTGAAGGTAAATCTACTTTCGGAGTTAATGTATATGAAGGAGGTGTTGCAGACATGGAAAAAGCAATGGTTTTTGAGCCTAGTAGGGTAGTTGAACAGGCCATACAAAGTGCTTCTGAAACTGCCGTGATGATTCTTAGGATTGATGATGTTATTTCTAGTCGAAGCACCGGTCCGATGGAAGGTGGCGAATTCGATGGAATGGGGATGTAATTAACCCTACTTTTTATACTACATTTGAAATTTAAAAAACGAGACTTATAATAATCGACTACTAGTGGAAAGGGTTGTATAACTATCAGGTGTTGCAATGTCTGACTCTCTACCGCTTCTAATTTTGTATGGGTCACAATCCGGTAACTCTGAAGAGATAGCAATCCAGGCGGGTAAAGCAGCCGCTTCGCATGGCTTAATGGCTACTGTAAAAGCAATGGATGAAACCTCAGTTACAGAAATTTCCACTAGCAACAGAGTTCTGATTTGCTGTAGCACTTGGGGCGATGGAGAACAACCAGATAATGCTGAAGAATTATGGGAAGCAGTTAACGCTGACGCAAATCTTTCTTTGAAAGGAGTAAGTTATTCTGTACTAGCCTTGGGCGATTCTTCATACGATTTATTCTGTGAATCAGGAAAAGAATGGGATAATTTCTTTGATTCTAGAGGTGCAAAAAGGATTTATCAGCGTGTTGACTGTGATGTTGATTACGAAGAACCAGCAAAAAATTGGATTAATTCTACTTTGCCACTTATGGCTTCTGTAGAAAGTAGTCTGACTGAAATAATTGCTATCGACTCCTCCTTAGAATCTGAGCCACCGGTTGATGAAAATTTGGGTACTTCCAATGAAGAAATTACGGACGATAGTTCTGTTATGGNATTAGATTCTTTCCTTGCTTCTGGAGATCGAAACCTTTCTGTATTATTTGGTTCTCAGTCTGGAAATTCAGAAGAATTAGCATCAAAGATTGTCAAAGAGTCCNCTAAATACGGACTCTTGGGANCAGTTTATGATATGGATGGTTTNGATTTTAACTCTCTTTCGGATCATAAAAGAGTGCTAATAGTATGTTCAACATGGGGAGAAGGGGAAATGCCAGATAATGCNGAAGANCTATGGCAAAAGGCTAATTCAGAAAATAATCCTATCTTAAAAGGGGTAAATTTTTCTGTTCTTTCCTTGGGNGATTCTAGTTATGAATTGTTTTGNCANTCAGGAAAAGANTGGGATCNCCGATTCGAAGAGTTAGGGGGNAATAGACTTGTCACAAGAGTTGATTGTGATGTTGATTATGATTCTTTAGCCACTCAATGGACTATAGAGTCACTAATTCATATGTCTGCAGTAGATGGAACTGGCAATTTCCAAGAAGACAAAATAGATTTGATACGTAATTACGTAGATGGTTCGGATGCAGTTGGAGCAACTGGAGATGATGGTTTCAACATTCCTTCTTTGGTTTCAGATTATCTACAAGTGGAAGTTTCAATTTTCAGATATGATCCTGAGTCTAAGTCCAGAGGCAAAGATACATGGCTCTGCTCTTTACCAGGGCATATGTCTGTATTGGAAATTCTAAGAACTCTAAAATCTTCACATGATGGAAGGTTGACATTTAGAGATGGGCACTGCGAAGATCCAAATACGGCTATTTCAATAAATGGAAGATTAATTCTACCAGGTACATTACGTTTAGACACACTTCCTTTAAATGATGATGGAACAATAAGATTGAGATTAGCTCCTCTGCCTTGTTTTGACGTAATAAGAGATTTACTTGTTGACACTTGGAAATTAGAAAGAAAGCGNGAATCCAGTGAACCTTGGATGGTTGCTGCTACTAGAGAAGGTAAAAACACCTCTCAAGGGCCTATTGGTATTATGGACAAATCTACTGCATCATACTTGCATTCAATTAAGAATTTTTCAAGCTCCTCTCTTTTGCATGCATGCTCTGACACTACTCCTTTCTCAGATAATTACATTGGCCCATCTTTGGTCGTTAGTGCGTGGGCTAGAAGAAACGATCCTCGCACCTCAATTAATAAAAAATCAGAAATTGATACTTATTTATCCTCTACAATTGGCATCAAAGCTGAAACGGATTTGTCGTCAATAAGACGCCAAAGTTCTATTTTCGATTCTATCTCAGATGCATTATTAGATGCAAAAACTTCTTCACTCAATAAAGATTCATTCAATGGTAGACATGGAAAGCATGTTTGGTGGTACACTTGGTCAGTCAAAAGTAGTGGTAAAGTAAATGATACAGTCATTTTTAGACAAGTATTAGGTCCTTTAGGATTACTTAGTAATTTATTTTCAGGAGTCACTGCTAGGATGTTACTCGGTTTCACAAGAACAGGTGGAAATATGATAAATGACGGCTTAGGAATGGTACTGCCTCCTGCAGGAATAGGAAAAATGCCTAGACAATTCAATTCTTCCGTAGGAAAGCATCATGAAGTGGTAGCAATATTTAATGAGTTGGATGGTAGATTTTAGTGCCCTTGAGATATGCATATCATCCTGGAAATGTTTCGCATAGTAGTGCACCAGAGGTTAATGACACTATGCTTCCGATAGCCAGATCTTTGAATATTGAACTAGTGCCATTAGATGGTGCAACTAGTTGTGGTGCAGGAATCATACGCCAAGCAAACAAAAGACTGCAGTTAACCTTGAACGCACGAACATTTGCTATGGCAGAGAATTTCGGTTTGGATATAATTACTCCTTGCGCCACTACATCTGGAAACTTAAATGAAGATTTGCAAACTCTAAATGATGATCCAATATTGCTTGCAGAAGTAAATACAATATTGGATAAGACTTGTGGTTTACAATTCAATGGTTCTGTCAAAGTTCATCATTTACTACATGTTCTGGTTGATGAAGTGGGCTTAGAAAAAGTATCTTCGATGGTTAAAAATCCTATAAATTTCAATATTGCAGGTTATTATGGGCCTAACATGCAACAATTAGGTATGTGCGGAGAGGATAATCCCTTCGACCCTTCATATCTTGAAAAACTAATCAAATCAATAGGGGGGAATCCAGTAAACTGGGATAGTAGAACCCAAAGCGTTGGAGTTCCTGGTTTACTTTCTGAAGAGCCTACGGTATTGAAACAATCTGCAAATGTAATTATGGATGCTAAAGATGAAGGGGCAGAAATTATTGTTAGCGCCTGTAACCTTTCTCATACGGTTCTTGATGTATATCAAGGCAAGGCATCTAGACAAGTTAACTATCCTATTAATATGCCAATAATCCATATGACAGAAATGTTAGATTTTGCCTTTGGGCATCACAATACTAGACTTGCCCAGTTAAAGACTAGGATTGCAGTAATTGGCAATTGATTTAATTAAACTCATCCAAACCTGTTTGGCCCAGAGAACGAAATTTTTCTAACTTAGTCCTCTTAATTTCCTCCCTTTCTATATTTACACTGCTTTCATCAAATTTAACTACAGTAGGTGCATGTGAATCCTTTTCTTTCCGGATAAACTCTGATGCATCTATTATTTCATCATATTTTTTGACTTTAAAATTATTTAATTTATTCTCACCAATNTGGTTAGATAGGGACAATTTCCTTTTAACCCTTTGAACAACTTTATGCATGTTCTTTTCCCTCTTTAGTGCTGCAGATCTAGCATTCTCATCCCTTGTTCCTTCAGCAATCAATACGATGATCTCTCCTTCTCTTTGTCTACCAGTCCTACCTCTTCTTTGTATAGTCCTAGTTTCACTAGAAACTGGCTCATAAAATATCACTAAATCTGCTGTTGGAATGTCTAATCCTTCTTCTCCNACTGATGTAGAAATAAGAATATTCGCAGAACCGTNCCTAAATTCTTCTAATCTTTTTATCTGCTCTTTGGGTTTCAAACCTTCGCTACTAGATCTATTGGTTTGTCCTATGAATTGTATGGCTCGAGCATCTTTTAAATCTCCCATCGCTTCATCTAATACACTAATAGTGTCTCTGAAACTTGCAAAAATTATTATTTTACTATCTAAATTTCTTCTCAATCTTTCTCTAACTAATCTTCTCACTGCACCTACCTTTGAGTGAATCTCATTCTTCTTCTTAATTTCTACCAGAAGTTTTTGAATTCTAATATCTCTCATGAAATTTCTAACAGACTTATTGTCATTCTCATTTTCTAATCTATTTAGGAATTCCCTTGAAGCAGCAGTCCCTTGGCAAAGCATATGATTGATTAGATGATGTAATCTCATTGCAATACCAATTTGAGATATTGAAGAATATGCACTTTTTTTTCCTCTATTGATTGCCTTTTTAGCTCTATCCATAGCGTTAGATAATCCTATGTGATTAATTTCTCCAGGCATTATATATATTCCTAATCTTCTTTCACGATCCACAATTCCTTTTTGCCATAGTATCAATGGATTAGTGAGCACTATTATTTCTTCAGGAACATTGACCTTTATTTCTTGAACTTCTAAATTTGATAAATATTCAGATATCATTGGATCATCGGGAGTTCTAAGGTGTATTCTTTGCAAATTTAGATTTTTACATATTTCTTCTACTTGGGAAATATTCGATCCAGGGCTAGCTGTCATACCAAGTATTAATGGATTTTGAGATTTTGAATTATATAGTCTTCCAACTTGAGCCATAGCATGCTCTCCTGTACAATGATGAGCTTCATCAAAAATGACCAATGAGTATTCTTCAATACTAAGAATCCCATTAATTATATCATTTCTTACTACTTGGGGAGTTGCTATCACTATTCTAGAAGATATCCACATCCCTGCTCTTTTATTTGCCATATTCTGTCCTGTTATCGATATAGGTTCAATTTCTTTCAAAGCCAAAATTTTATTAATTCCCTTTAAATGCTGATTTACTAATGCAACGGTGGGTGCAATAAGCAAAATTTTTCCTACTTTTTGAATTAATTTTTCTGCTATTAGCATCCATGCTACTGCAGTCTTTCCTGCAGCAGTAGGTAGAACTAACAACATCGACCCAGCCAAAGATTCATTCACAGCATCTAATTGATAAGCACGAGCTTCAATTGCATCTGATAACAAGTTAACATGCTGTATCGAGGCGTGCATGAGTTGATACGTTAAAGGACATAGTTCAAAATATTTGCACTTGTAAAATGTTAAAATCATTACATTAGTATAATGTTTAACCCCCGATTTGTTCAAATAGGGTATGTTAGTCGGAAGGCCGCTCACAACGTGAGATACCAGACACCATGGGCTCTGTAAAACATCCCAATTGTCAGTTTTACGCTCGTAAAACTGAGAAAAGTGTCACGGTATCTCCTTTACGTATTGAGCCCATTTGCCTCTTCGTGAGTCAAATTGGTAAAAAAAGGAGAAATGCATTATGGCAGATAAGAGCAAACCCCGCAGAGGTAGTATGGGCTATAGCCCTAGGAAGCGGGCTGTCAGGCAATTTCCTCGTATATCTTCATGGCCAAATTCTGAATCATCTGAAGTTAAGGTCCAAGGCTTCGCTGGCTGGAAGGCCGGTATGACTCATATCTTGATGAGAGATAATAATCCCCATTCTACATCTGCAGGACAAGAAATAAGAAAAGCAGTAACTGTAGTAGAAACTCCTCCGATGAAAGTTCTTGCAGTACGCGGTTACCGAAATACTCCTTATGGTATGCAAACGGCTGGAGAGGTTTGGTCAAATACTTCAGAATCAGGTCCTGATGGATTAATGCCAAGATTAGCAAACGATACTCGTGGCAAGAGAGACATCGATGAGGGAAGAAAACCTGAAAAAAGAGCCGGTAGAATCCCTCTAAGAAATGGCGATAATTTAGAACAATCGTTTAATGCATTAAAAAACGAATCTAGTAATCTTTGTGAAATTAGATTAATTGTTGCTACCCAACCAGCCTTGGTTAAGAGTATCCCAAGCAAAACTCCTGAAATAATGGAAGTGGGACTTGTTGGGGGAGATATTAATGATAAATTAGACTGGGCAAAAGACAGACTTGGAGATTTTATCAGTGTTGAAGATGTTTTCGAAGTAGGAAATACCGTCGATGTCGTTGGAGTAACAAAAGGCAAAGGTTGGCAAGGATCAATCAAAAGATGGGGGATAAAACTTCTCAGTCACAAAAATAGTAAGCGCCGAAGACAAGGTGGGAACATGGGAGATTTCGGCACAGCCTATGTACGAAAAACAATTAGACAAGCTGGTCAAGTAGGATATCATAAAAGAACAGAATTGAATAAGAGAATTCTTAGGCTTTCCAATCCTGAAGAATCAGAGATAACACCTGCTGGAGGATTTTTACATTATGGAGAAGTAAATAATCCATATGTAATATTTCAAGGTAGTTTGCCTGGTCCAGCAAAAAGAATGCTAAGATTCCGTGAATCAATACGTCCAAAACCAGATCAACCTGAGATAGAGATTACGTATCTCAGTACTTCGAGTAAACAAGGTGTGTGATTATTATGAAGATTAAAGCATACAACTTAGTTAATTCAGTAATTCAAGAAGAGTTAGATGCAGGATTATTGGCTGAATCATATGAAGTATCAGTAAAAGATGGCAAGAACATCACTCTTCCTGATGTTTTCAANACAGAAATACGTAACGATTTAGTGAAATCTGCAGTTCATGCTTCTAGAGCGAATAGAAGGCAACCNTATGGCCANCGAGAACATGATGGAAAGAAGGCTCCACAGCCTGGAATGAAGCATTCNGTAGAATGGTGGGGTAAAGGAAGAGGTGTTTCACGTATAATGAGGAAAACTGGCCAAAGAACTGCAGCACAAAATCCGCATACAAGAGGAGGAAGAAGAGCTCATGGTCCAATGGTAGCGAAAAACTGGTCTCAAAAATTAAATTCCAAACAAAAAATAATGGCTAGGAATTCTGCAATTAGTGCATCTATGGACAAATCAATTGTTTCNGCNAGAGGCCATAAATTTAGTGATGAGNNCCGATTCCCTATAATTATAGGAGATTACATGGAATCAAGAAATGGCACAGACGAGAAGTATGATTTGGAAAGCATACCTTTGCAATATTCCACTCGAAAATTCGTGGCTATGATGGAAGGTCTAGGGTTAGGAGATGATCTTATTCGCGCTAAAGAAGGACGTAAAATTAGGGCCGGTAAGGCTACAATGAGNGGGCGAAAATATAGGACTCCAAAGAGTATACTTCTGGTTGTTTCAAAGAAAGAAGGATTACATAAAGCAGCCAAAAATGTTCCAGGAGTAGATGTAATAGCAACCAAAGATCTATGCNCTGAAGATTTGGCCCCTGGNGGAGATATTGGAAGACTTACAGTNTGGACTAAGTCTGCAATAGAGGAGTTGGAGTGATTTTAATGGTTGATCCGTACAGTATAATATTGATGCCATGGATTACCGAGAAAACTCTGGAGGCACGAAGAGTAGCAGATTTTGATGGGCAATACAAGGAAAATAATAATCGAATTGAGTTTATCGTAAGGCGCGAAGCAACAAAACCACAAATACGTGAAGCAGTTGAAAAACTTCTTGACGTTAAGGTCGCTAAGGTCAATACAAAAATAACTCGTTCAGGTAAACATGCTAGTATACGTCTAGCAGAAGGTTATGACGCAGAAGAGGCTGCGCTCAAATTAGGAGCATTTTAACGAAGGTGATATCATGGGTAAAAGAACACGTTCACAACGNCAGGGCTCAAGTCCAAAGAATAAGGTGAGTTCTCATCGCTTCCCTGCAAATAACAAACTTCCTCGNAAATTTGACGAAGTTGGAGAGATTGTAGATTTAATCCATAGTCCTGCACACACAGCACCACTTGCAAAAATAAAATTCGAAGATGGTACTGTAAGTCATTTTGCTGCTCCAGAAGGAGTTTCAGTTGGACAAAANGTGGCCTTTGGTGAAAATGTAACATTAAGGCCAGGAAACGTAACAACCTTGGANAGAATACCTGAAGGGACACCAGTTTGTAATGTGGAATCAAGACCAGGNGATGGCGGTAAATTCGCTAGGTCTGGCGGNAATTCCGCTATCTTAGAGACTCGTATGGANGATACTGTAAGAGTCCGTCTTCCNAGTGGAAGATTAAAGGAATTACCTTCTAAATGCCGTGCTACTATTGGAGTATTGGGAGGCCATGGGAGGACTGACAAACCGTTGATGAAAGCTGGCGCAGCCCACCACAGAGCTAAAGCAAGAGGAAAATTATATCCATCAGTTAGTGGAGTTGCTATGAATCCAGTTGATCATCCTCATGGTGGAGGTAATCATCAGGCTGTTCACGGCCCTAACTCTGTTAGTCGTAATGCTCCACCTGGGCAAAAAGTCGGCAATATAGCGCCTAGCAGAACAGGTAGAGGAAGAAGGAAGGAGTAGATTATAATGGCACGTAAATCCAAGAAAATGTTCCGTTCGCCAAAACTTGCAAGGCGTCAAGCAAGAAAGCGAAGATCAAAGATTAGTGAACGCAGGAAGAAAGAATTCCTGTGGAGAGGTTATACGCTTGAAGAATTATTGAATCTTCCATTATATCCTCCAGAAGATAGTCCAGACTCTGACAGTATTGCAACTCTTATGCCTTCACGTGCTAAGCGTTCTTTAGCAAGAGGACTAAGTCCAGAATGTGAAAAACTTCTTTTAAAGGTAAGAGAAAATAAAGGACAAAAAACAATCAGGACACATTGCAGAGGTATGTATGTACTGCCAGAAATGGTTGGCACTACTATCGGAATACACAATGGCCGTATGTTTGTCAATGTAGAAATAATACCTGAGATGATTGGGCATGCATTAGGTGAATTTGCAAGGACAAGAAATTCAGTTACACACACAGGACCGGGAGTAGGTGCTACCCGTTCATCACAGCACGTTTCATTAAAGTGAGGTTAATTATATGAGTAGAGAAGTAGGTAAACCCCAGTCAGGATATACTCAACTCTTGGATGGATCATATCTGGCTACTGCAAGAGCAGTTAACATCAATTGCCATCATAAGCACTGTTANCACATAGCTAAAGCACTAAGAGGAATGAACGCATCCAATGCACTTCTTTACTTAGATGATGTAATTAACAAGAAAAAAGCTATTCCATATACTCGTCGTTCAAGAAAAGGACGAGGTGGAAATACTATGGCTGGCCATAGGAAAGGTAAGATNGGCCCAGGNAAATACCCTAACAAAGCTTCAAAAGAATTTTCTAAATTAATTTCAAGTGCAATGGANAATGCNCGTCAGAGATATGATACTATAGATCCAGATGACATGATAATTACTCATATTGCTGCACATAGAGGCCAAGTTTCTACCAATTGGCGTCCGAGAGCGCAAGGAAGAGCAACACCAAGTAATCATTATCAAGTAAATNTAGAGATATTTTTGGAATATTTTGGTGATGAAGAAGAAGAGGATGAATTCTGAGGTGAAAATTATGGGACAAAATACGATTCGGACTTTACTCAATAGAAATGTTGAACGCCAACTAGTTCGCGAATATCTTCTAAAAGAAACAGAAAAGGCNGGTTTTGGTGGCTTAACATTCAATCGTACTCCTGAAGGGACAAAAGTCACTCTAAAAGCTGAACAAGTTGGCAGAGTAATAGGTCGCAGAGGAAAAGTAATTCACGAATTACAAAGAAGACTACAAGAAGATTTCAATCTTCATGAGCCCCAACTAGAGGTTGATGAGATAGAAGAATCAAGATTAAATGCACAAGTCATGGCTAGTAGACTAGCCAGTTCTTTGGAAAGAGGCTGGTTTTTCCGTCGTGCAGGACATAGTACTGCTCAGAATATTATGGATGCTGGTGCAAGGGGTTGCTTAGTTATACTCAGCGGTAAAATTACTGGAGCAAGACATAGGGTTGAGAAATTCCAACAAGGNCATATCAAATTCTGTGGTGAAACAGCATTAGAGTTCATGGATACTGGTTTTTCAACAGCAGTAAAGAAGCTTGGAACAATAGGTTGTACNGTTAAGATAATGAGAAAAGGNANCAAACTNCCTCATGAAGTCACATTATTAGAACGCCATGAGGCTGGTTTACCTGCTCTAGAACAAGTCGCAATGATAAAACCTGAACAAGATTCAGATTTATCAGAAAATAATGATTTTAAGGAGGAAGAGTGAATATGTCACATGTTAAATCTAGAGATATAGATTCCATGAATATGGAGCAACGCGAACGCCGTCTTGNCGAACTCAAGGAAGAATTGTTACAATTACGCTCTCAACAAGCACTTGGAGGATCTTCAGCAGATTCAGGTGCTTACAAACAAACTCGTAGGTCTATAGCCCGCCTAATAACAAAGATGAATCAAGGGCAAAAGGAGTAGAAATAAATGGCAGGNATATGTAATCTATGTGGATTGCCCGANGAATTATGTATATGTCAAGAAATAGCAAAAGAACAACAGAAAGCAATAATATCAGTAGTTAAGAGGAGGTATGGAAAAATGGTTACTATGATAGAGGGAATAGATGATACCGCTATCGATATAAATCAACTCGCAAAGATACTGAAGAGTGCCTGTGCAAGTGGCGGAACGGTAAAAGATCGTACTATTGAATTACAAGGAGATCATAAAAAAAGAGCCTCTAAAGTTCTTGAAAATAATGGTTACAGAGTGGAGGTACGCTAAATGATGAATATTATTAACCTGCCTTGGATTTCTCGAACTTTACATATAACTAATTCATCTGATCCAACTCTAGAAGGAATAAGTGGATTAATACTGAATGAGACAAAGAAGACAATATTGATACAATCTAAAGGNAAGGATTTATTGTTGGCTAAAAATATAATTCATTTNACTCTTGATGATAATGGTGATGAGATTGATGGTAAATTAGTATCCCAACGTCCCGAAGATAGAATTAATAAGAAATATAGGAGGAATTGATATGCGAGATATTGGAGTAGATGTAAAACCTCCCAAAGGAGAATGGGATGGGAATATGAATTGCCCATTCTATGGAAATTTAAGAGTAAGAGGACAAATAATCGAAGGAATAGTTTCTACTTCNTCTATGACTGATGCAATTGTAGTTGAGAGGAGGATGGAGAGNTACATGAAAAAGTATGAGAGATATGAAAAACGNACACGTCGTTATTCAGCTCATCTCCCTTCATGTATTGGTAATTTGAATCCTGGCGATAAAGTACGCATAATGGAGTGCAGACCATTATCAAAAACTATCAAATTCTGTGTCATTGAATCGGAGGAGAGTAAATGAAAGGAATAGCAGGAAAAGTAACTTCTGGTCTGCCAACACAGGCTAAGTTAGATTGTGCAGATAATACTGGGGCAAAAATTGTTCAAGTAATTAACGTTCCAAAAAAGGGTGGCGTAGCAAGAAGATATCCTGCAGCAGGTGTTGGTGATATGGTACGCGTTACTGTTCGTAGGGGAACTCCTGAGACGCGAAGGCAGATATTTACAGCGGTCGTTATCAGGCAAACACGGCCATTTAGAAGAGTAGATGGCACATGGGTGCGTTTTGAAGATAATGCATGCGTATTAACTAACGAAAGAGGCGATATCCAAGGTTCAGATATCAAAGGGCCAGTTAGTCGTGAAGCNGCCGAAAGATGGCCAAGAATAGCTGCAACAGCNAAGCAAATTGTATGAGGTGTAAATATATGGTAAGTAAAAAACCCGGAAAACAACGCCAAGAGCAGAGAAAATCTCCACTCCACATAAAGCGAAAAAGAATGAGNGCTAGNCTAGTTTCAGATGACCCGGATCTTATCTATGTCCGNACCGTCACAGTACGTGTCGGTGATGAAGTAGAAGTTTTAAGGGGNGATTTCAGTCACCCAAATAGTGTAAAAAGCGAATCAAGAGGAAAAAGACTTGGCCAAACTAGAGGTAGAGCAGGNGTCAAGTCTAAAGTAGTAGGGATAGATTCCAAAAATGATTATATCTTCATTGAAGGACTCACACAGAATACCGCAGATGGTAAAGAAGAAGCAGTTCCAATACGCCCTTCTAACATAATAGTTACAAAGTTGTATGAAGGCGATCCATTGAGAATTAAAAGAATTACAGAAAGATCATCTATAGGAGGTTCAGTAGAATGAGTAGCAGNCATATAAAGAGGCTAATGATGCCCAGAAGTTGGCCTTTACCAAGAAAAACAAGCNTATGGGTGCAAAAACCAAATCCATGCGGACATAGTCTGGAAAATTGTATGCCTATGACTTTGATTCTTCGNGATGTCATGGGTCTTGCTCATACAAAAAGAGAAGCAAAAAGAATATTACACTCAAGGAAAATTATGGTTGATGGTAAAATAGAAACTGATCCTGGTAGAGGAGTAGGANTGATGGATGTTTTAACTGTGGGAGATGATAATTATNGNTGCATTCTGGATACTAATGGAAAACTNCGATATAGGCCAATAAGTAAAAAATCCGCCGACTCAAAAATATGCAGAGTAACNGGTAAGAGTACAATAAAAGGAGGAATAACCCAATTACATTTACATGATGGTCGAAATATATTGTTAGACTCCGACTCTACTTATAGTACTGGTGACTCAGTAGTAATTTCTCTTCCAGATCAGAAAATAAAAAGTCACCTACCAATCAAAGAAGGTGCCTTGGCGTATCTCACTGGAGGAAGTCATATAGGAGAAACAGCAAAAGTTCGCGAAACAATAGTCAAAAGATCTTCTAAAGCAAATGAGACAATTTTCGATGATTTTGGTACAGTTTCTGAGTATGTTTTCATCATAGGAAAAGAAAAAGATATTCCATTGGAGGCTGAAAAATGAGTCAATCTACAAATCCAATGCAAAAACCTCGCGCAACTAAGGTTACCGTAAATATAGGTGTAGGAGAAGCTGGACAAAGGTTACAATTAGCCGAACAAGTTTTNCAAATTCTTACNGGTCTTAAACCTGTCAGAACTATTTCTACTCAGACTAACAGAGATCTAGGCACACGCGAAGGGGCGCCAATTGGTTGTAAGGTAACTATAAGGGGAGAACAAAAAATAGACTCATTCTTGAAAGATGCATTTTGGGTTAGGGAAAATACTTTACCGTCATATAATTTCGATAATCAAGGTAATTTATCATTTGGAATATCTGATTATACGGACTTCCCTGATCAAAAATATGATCCAGAAATCGGTATTTTCGGAATGGACATAAATGTACTATTGGAAAGGCCCGGTCATCGCATCAAACATCGTCGTAGACGCAGCTCAAAAGTCTCAACTAAACATCGTGTTTATCGCGAGGAATCAAAATTATGGTTTCAAGAACGATTTGGACTAAATATAGTGGAGGAGTGATTGATATGGCAAGAGATCATGGAGAAGTAATAGGTAGGACAACTGGCTGCCGTAGATGCGGCCGTAGAAGGGGACTTATACGAAGGCACGGCCTACATCTTTGTCGACAATGTTTCCGAGATGTGGCCACAGATATAGGATTTAAGAAATATTCATGAGGTGATAAAAAGATGCAATTTGACCCCCTAAGTGACGCTTTTACACGTATATATAATGCAGAGCAAGCAGGACACTACGAAGTGTCTGTTAAACCAGCAAGTAAACTTCTAGGCAGTATGCTATCTATTATGCAAACATCTGGATATATTGGAGAATATGAAAAAATAGAAAATGGTCGTGGAGGCGGTTTTAGAATAGAATTAATAGGTGCAATAAATAGATGTGGAGTTATTAAACCAAGATATTCAGTCCAAAGACTTGACTATGATAAGTGGGAATCTAGGTATCTCCCTGCCCGTGATTTTGGTCTTTTAATTCTGACGACCAATCAGGGAATTATGAATCATTATGATGCAAAGAAGGAGAGAGTAGGCGGACGATTGCTTGCATATATTTTCTAGGGGGATTAAGTATGGTAAAAGTAGATCACATAGCACATGATATGGAACTCCCAGAAGGAGTTACTGCAACAGTTTCAGGGACGGTTTTAAAAATAACAAAAGGAAACAATTCAATAGAAAGAGATTTTATTCACCCAAAAATAGAAGTTAGAAATTTTGATGATAAAATAACGGTATTTTGTAATTTGCCACGTAGAGTTGAGAAGGCATTAGCTGGGACTTGGGCTGCACATATTTCTAACATGATTTTTGGCGTTAATACAGGTTTCGAATATCATTTAAAGGCTGTATACAGCCATTTTCCCATGACTTTAAAAGTTCAGGGAGATCAAATGACTGTTACTAATCTGTTTGGGGAAAAGGTCCCTAGGGTAGCAAAATTGCCTTGGTCTCCTGCTGAGGTTGAAGTTAAAGTAATGAATAAAACTGATGTCATTGTAAAAGGCATAGACAAAGAAAAAGTTGGACAAACAGCGGCAAACATAGAACGTTCATGCAGAATTAGAAATAGAGATAGAAGAGTTTTCCAAGATGGAATATATATAACTTCAAAGGGTGCATAAAGGGGGAATATGGATGGAATACGATAAAATGACTGTTGCACAATTGAAAGATTTACTTCGTGAAAATGATTTACCAGTTTCAGGAAAAAAATCGGAATTAGTTGATCGTTTATCTTCAATGTCTTCTAAAGAAGAAACATCAAAAGTAGAATCATCTGAGGAAAAAATTAGTGATATAGAAGAAGTTTCTAATGAAGAAGAATCCGATTCTGAAGACTTTTTTGAAGATGATGATGATTTTTATGAGGACTTCGAAGGAATACACACTGCTAGGCAGAAACCAATTTTAGATGATGAAATAAAAACTATGCTAAAGTTTAGGGCTGCACAGAAAAAGAAACAACCAGCATTCCGTAGACAGGAATGGTTTAGGTACAAGAGATTATCTCATTCTGGCTGGAGAAAACCAAAAGGTTACCAATCTAAGCAAAGACTGAATATGAAATATCGCACTCCTATGGCGAGGATAGGGTTTGGGAAAATATCCGCAGTACGGGGACTTCATTCTTCTGGATTCGAAGAGGTTTTAATACACAAAATTGAAGATTTGGAATCAATAAATCCAGAAAAACAAGCCATCAGAATAGGTTCTTCGGTAGGAAATAGAAAGCGTTTATCAATCCACGATCGTGCTGACGACTTGGGTCTAAGAGTACTTAATCGTCGCAGAATTGATCGTAAGGGGGACTTACAATGATGATTACTAACCAAAAGAGGATGGCCGCACAAATTCTTTCAAAAAAAGAAGGCCGAGTAGTTGGAATTCACAGAGTATGGGTTCATCCTGATTATTTGGAAGAAGTTACTAGTGCAGTACAAAAAGATGATGTTCGGCAACTAATTGATGAAGGCATAATTAAAGCAAAACCAATTATTGGTATTAGCCGCTCTAGAGCACGTAAAGCAGCCATACAGAAATCCAAAGGAAGACGTAAGGGACATGGCTCTAGAAAAGGTACATTCAACTCAAGAGCACCCAAAAAAGAACGTTGGATGAGAATTATTAGATCACAAAGAAAGATACTGAAGGAATTTAGAAATGACGAAACATTAACGCCTTCAAAATATAGATATTATTATCGTAAGGCAAAAGGTGGTTCTTATCGTTCTGTTGCCGATATGAAGAGAAATATGGAAATAGACGGAATTTCATTAGGAGGTGAAAATTAATGGCACATGGTAAGAATCAAAGACTGCGATTCAAGAGACGTCGAAACGGTCAAACAGATTATAGAAGAAGGATGAAACTACTTCGAGGAGGAAATCTAAGGGCAGTAGTGAGAGTATCTAATACTCAAGTAATTTGCCAATTAGTTGAATTCGGGATGGAAGGTGATAAAATACTAGATTCTATTTCGGGACAAACACTCGTTGATAATTATAAATGGCCTAGTGACGCTTCTAGAAAATCCATTCCTGCTTCCTATTTAGTGGGTTTTTCACTTGGAAAGAGAGCAGTTGATGCTGGNCATAAGGAAGCGATATTAGACATNGGACTCGCAGCTTCCTCTACAGGTAATAGAGTGTTTGCAGCATTAAAAGGTATGATTGATGCCGGATTAGAACTACCACACGGCGAATCAGTACTTCCTAGTGATGATAGGATAAATGGAGTTCACATAAATGACGATATCGCTAAATCAGTAGCAACTACAAAGAAAGCAATAGAGGGGGCAAAGAAATGAGTGAGGAAAACGAAGTTCCTGAGGAAGAAAAAGTAACATTAGCACCAGGTTTGTCTATGGCCCTATATCCTTCAGAATCAGAAGAACCTGTAAGACGTAGNGGGCCAGATCCACTTGTCGGACTTAGGATGTGGGAGCCTAGAACTAGACTTGGTAGGATGGTTAGGGAAGGAAAAATNTTGACTTACGAAGAAGCATTGGAGACAGGTTANCCAATCAGAGAAGTAGAAGTAGTTGATGCTTTACTTCCAGACCTCACAGATGATGTCTTGGGAGTAAACATGATACAGAGAATGACAGATTCTGGACGCCGTGTTAGATTCAACGTATTGTGCGTTGTCGGTAATGGAGATGGATATGTCGGATTAGCCGTTTGTAAAGGAAAAGAAGTTTCTAGTACTATCAAGAAAGCAATAGATAGTGCAAAATTAAATTTAATACCTGTTATGAGNGGTAACGGTTCATGGGAGTCNTCCGAAGGNCCTGGAAATAGNGTNCCATTCAAAGTTACAGGAAGATCNGGNTCTACCAGGATTACACTATTGCCNGCTCCTTCTGGNAAAGGTTTAGTNATAGGAGATTATGGAAGACGTGTCCTTACTCTTGCAGGAATAACTGATGTTTGGTCCCGTTCTAAGGGNCAAACACGTTCTACTATCAATTTTGCTAAGGCTACTTATAATGCTTTAGTAGAATTAAATAAAACTCGCATCCATGATTCAGACCGCGATCGTTTACATATGAAATCAGGGAGGGAACTTTGATGGTTTTTTTAGTTATTAGAGCACGTAGTGACCGTGGAGTTACTGTTAAAATAAGAGATACTATGGCAATGTTAAACCTAACTAGAGTTAACCATGCAACTATTCTTCCCAGTGCTCCTTCATATCTTGGGATGCTTAATAAAGCCAAAGACTACATTACATGGGGTGAAGTTGATTCTGAGTTAATAGCCAACTTACTCAAGGAAAGAGGTAGGATGGTTGGCGATAAACCTGTTACTGATAAATCAATTAAGGAAAATAGTAAATATTCTTCTGTAGATAAATTTGCTCAAGCCCTTTCAGCGGGTGAAGCAACATTGAAAGATGTCAAAAATCTAAAACCAGTCCTACGTCTACATCCTCCTAGAGGTTCGAAAGGCTGGGGAGGAATAAAGAGAAGTTACAATGTTGGCGGAGCATTAGGTTTTCGTGGTGAAGCTATTGGAGATTTAGTCTCTAGAATGATCTGAGGTGTTATTATGGTATCAAGAACAAATAAATTTCGTGGAAGTAGATACCATGGCAGAGGTAAAAAAGCTGGCCGTGGTGCAGGAAAAAGAGGAGGTAGAGGAAATGCCGGTATTAACAAGCATCGTCTACTTACAAGATTGAAATATATGCCAAGACATTGGGGTATGCATGGATTTAATAGACATCCAAGTCTTAGGAAAGTAAATATTTCTATAAATTTACAAGAGTTACAAGATATGACAGAAGATGACACTGTCAATCTAGGTGAACTAGGTTATGACAAACTTTTAGGTAAAGGAAAAATGAATCGTGCGATGAATATTGTCGTCGCAAAAGCTAGTTCCCGTGCAATTTCAAAAGTTGAGTCTGCAGGCGGAACTGTTGCAATAGAAGATTAATAAAAAATAAGAGTAAAAAGGAGGAATCATATGGTAAATCGTAGGCCAAATGTCATAGGTCTAGTAATACTATCCGCATTATATTGGGGGGCACTTTATTATTGGCTTAGGGCCGATTTACATTCTGATATCAGAGATGTTCAGATAGATGCNCTAATTCTATTTTCTTTGTCGATTCCTTATGTTGCATTTGTTATGTGGGGTGCAATGACAGATTTGCCCGAATCTATAGCAAATATACCTTACATAGGGAAGTACATGAAAGCTGAAATTTGGATATTAATACTAATCTCTTTTGCAGTATGGGCTTGGATAGATCCTAGTCTTGTCGGTATTCTTTTTGTTGGAATAGCACTACTTGGTCTACCAGTTGGATTATCCTTAGCATGTTTTCTTTATACAGGAGAGGGCGGAAGTAGATTATATGGTCTNAAAAGNTTAGTAGATGTTTATCCAAGTATAACAAANCCAGAAGGACATGTTAGATTTAATCAAAAACTTTGGACTACTACCTTAGTTCTAATAATCTACTTCGCAATGACTAATGTAATGATTTATGGCCTATCNGATTCCACATTAGATATATTCTCCTCTTTTAGGTCAATTATGGCTGGAGCATCAGGTTCGATAATGCATCTCGGAATCGGNCCAATAGTNACAGGTTCTATTATCATGCAATTATTTTCTGGTGCAAAGATNATCCAGTTAGATTTACAAGATTCTGCNGATAAACAATTATATCAAGGAGTTCAGAAGATTTTAGTTTTAATTATGATACCAATTGAGTCAATTCCTCAAGTTTACGGTTTCTTNGATCCTTCTGAAACGGTGATATTAGATTATGGNGTAGGTTGGGCTAATACATTGATAGTTTCTCAATTATTCNTTGGTTCTTTACTCGTATTCCTTCTTGACGAACTTGTAAGTAAATGGGGNATTGGAAGCGGAATTTCTCTATTCATAGCTGCAGGCGTTGCTCAATCTACGTTCGTAGGTACTTTATCNCCNCTCCCAACTGTCGAAGGATCAGCACTTTCNATAGAAAATCCTCCTTCAGGNACTCTTCCTATGATATTTTATGTACTAAGAACTGCCTCTAATCAAGATTTAGTTTCTGATAACGGCTTCGAACTTATGCTACTCAATCATGCCAATCCTATCGCTGCATTAATTTCTTCAATTATCGTTTTCGTCGTCGTTGGTTATGCTGAATCAAGTAAATTGGAATTACCNCTGACTCATGGTAAAGTTAGAGGCCATAGNGGGCAATATCCGATACGTTTGGTTTATGCTAGTAACATTCCTGTAATTTTGATGGCTGCTCTATTGGCTAACTTGAATATGTTTACATTATTATTTTGGAGCCATCCGGTACTATCTACAACTCCGATAATTGGTAGAAATGGTTGGGGCAGTAGGGCAGAATGGTTTGGCGCATACAAACCAGGAGCTACAACTCCACATGATGGATTCGCTTGGTATGCTTCTATGGTAAATGGTGTTGGTGATTGGTTGTTGCCTCTCCTCAATCAAACTGGAGACGTATATGGGCATAGTTTGCCGCAAATAATGCTACATGTATTTACATATGTATTCTTCATGACTGCCGGTTCTACGGTTTTTGCTAAGTTTTGGATAGAAACAACAAACATGGGTGCAAAGGATGTCGCAAAACAAATTGAAAGAACAGGCATGCAAATTCCAGGATTCCGTAAGAACCCTGTAGTTCTAGAAAGAATATTAGAGAGATATATTCCTCCTGTAACATTATTTTCTGGTGCTTTCGTAGGTCTTTTAGCAGCGGGTGCTGATCTTTTAGGTACTGTTGGTAATGCTACCGGTACTGGACTTCTATTGGCTGTAGGAATCATTCTGAGGACATATGAACAAATCCAGAAAGAACAAGCAATGGAAATGCATCCAGTATTGAGAGAATTCTTTGGTGCTGATTGATTCTTATTTAGTAATCTTCTATTTATCCTTCATTTATTAGTTAATAGTAGTTTTTTTTACGAAATAATCACCTATATTAACTAGTCATATTGATAAACTAAAGGCAGGTCGTGGGGCCGCTACGTTACACTGGCGTTGAAGATTGAGTACCTAGTACTATGATTTCTTCATTCAGGTTTAACGTGGCCGAGGAAGTGCGGCCACGAACTTGGTTCGTGGTTTAGGAGGTTAACCACAATTATGACTTGACCCCTGAAATAGGGGGTGCAAGACAAAGCAGATTATTTTTCATTCAATTCAAAATGATGGTGATTCTGCGCCAATAACCAATAAGTGACAATTTTGTGATCATTAAATATAACACAAACTTCCGAAAGGATTAGTGATTTTGCTCACGCGAAATCCGGTTGATCCTGCCGGAGGCTACCGCTATTGGAGTTCGATTAAGCCATGCGAGTCCAGAGCTTTCGGAGCTCGGCGTACCGCTCAGTAACACGTGGGTAACCTAACCTATGCAGGGGAATAACCTCGGGAAACTGAGTATAATGCCCCATAGTCCACTACGCCTGGAACGGTGAGTGGATCAAAGCTCAGGCGGCATAGGATGGGCCTGCGGCGTATCAGGTTGTAGGGGGTGTAAAGTACCCTCTAGCCATCTACGCGTACGGGTGTTGGGAGACAT
>NHGE01000050.1 GCA_002172375.1 Euryarchaeota archaeon TMED129
TCGCGTATCGTTAATTATCGCTTTTACTTATCCGAAGAGAGAACCGAGACCTTCGAAACCACCGGTTTCTTCCTCAGGTTCTTCTTCTGCAGCTGCGGCAGGAGCTTCAGCAGCATCTCCGCCACCAGAGGCAGCAGGTGCAGCAGCAGAAGCAGCAGGTGCAGCTATAGCAGTAGCCATAGCTTCACCGATATCAACAGATCCAAGAGATGCAACTAGAGCCTTTACGCGACCCTTGTCAGCATCCACGCCAGCAGCAGTCAATACTCCGCTAACACTTTTTTCGTCAATTTCCTTTTCAGCAGAGTGCAGTAACATTGCAGCATATACATATTCCATTTTTTTCACCTTTTATTTAACCGAAGAGGTCACCAAGTCCACCGAACCCAGTTTCCTCCTCTTCCTCCTCTTCCTCTTCAGTAGCAGGAGTTCCTGCATCTGATTCAGTCGTTTCAGAGGCCACGACAACAGCACTTGAAACAGCACCTAGTGCTGCTGTTAAACCTTCATCAAGTGCTGAGGAATCTAATTGGCTCGCAAGAGCCATCATACGTGCATTAGCACGCATTACAAATAATTCTGCAGTTTTATCATTCACAATACCAGCTTCAACTGCTACTGCCAATGATTCACTGCTAGCTTTCGCTAGTAAGACTGGAGTTGTTGCTGTAGAGAACCAATGTGCATTGCAAGCCAAGTTGAATGCACGCGAAGTTGCAATCGAAATATCATCTTTCAGACCGTCTAAGTCTAGATCCAAATCATCTGCAGGTAATAATAATCCTTCTTCAATAGCTCCAATCAAAATTAAACCAATTTCTATAGGATTTATTCCAAGCTTTGCTAACATCATACCTAAATCAGCAGACATAGGCTCTCCAGCAGATACAACTTTTGTTTCCTTTTGTATTGCTATTTTGCCTTTGTCAATTTTTGCTGGAATTCCTACAGCATTAAATTCTCCCACCAAAGGTCCTGGTGCAAATTCTGTCGGTCCAGCTGGAACAATAATATCTGAAGGTGCTAATTCACCTTCTTTAGCAGCACGTCCTTGGCGTGTTTTCTTTAACTCATCAAATAACTGATATGCATTTAGGGAATCACTGTGTACTATACAAGGTTGAGCAGCACCTTCAAACAAAACTTCCAACTCTTCAGTAGAGCGACCAGCTTCCTTCCAAGCAATTCTCATCAATGTCTTTTTCGCCATTGTCATGCTAACTATGCCTTTTAACGAACTTCTCATATCTAGCATATTCTTTGCAGGAACTCCTCCAATATCTATAATTCCGACCACACCTGGGCTACTAATAATTTCTTTAAGTTCGGCAACACGCCCTTCTTTCCAAGATGCTACTTTAGGAATCATGAATTAGCAACCTCCACTTTTATTGCAGGTCCCATAGAAGTTTTAACGTAACAAGATCTAATGTTTTTGTCTCCACGATCTAATCTTCCAATCACTCTCTTCCATATTGCCAAGGCATTAGCAGTCAACTCTTCATTTGATTGAGTTCGAGTACCTATGGCAGTGTGAAATGTTATTTTATCTCTAGAACGAACTATTGCAGTATCTTTCAAACCTCCTGCTATCATAGCAGGATCTACTGGAGGAGGTACAGGTCTAGGCATCTTTCCACGAGGACCTAGGACTACACCTAGGAATCTACCTACAGATCCCATATGAGGTATTTCTGACAAGAAGAAATCATATCTGTTAGCCATTTTTCTAGCCGCTTGACGTTTTGCACCCAAATCTTCAATTGTTGATGGATCAATAATTTCTAATCCAGCTGCTCTAGCTTTAGCTGCCATTTCTCCACCAGCAAACATTGCAATCTTTGGCTCTTTACCTCTCCCTGAAGGAAGTCTGACTTCTTCTTGTATTCTGTTGGAAGGATTCTTCAAATCAATATCTTTCAAAGTAAATGACATTTCTAGTGTTTCTACGAAATTCCGCTCTGGAGCACCTTCAAGTGCTTTTTGAATTGCTGTTTGTAAATTGTTTTCCATTATCTCACCTCTGCGGTCAACGAGGTTCCCCTCTACCGCAATTCGTGTTCGTTTCAACTAAAATGCTCGCTAAATCTCCCCTCACTCATTGCATTCAATGCTTCTTTTGGTTTCATTCCTTCTACACTAACTCTCATAGATACACATGTACCCATTACTTCACGACATCTTGCGTAAAGAGTAGAACCAGTCAAACGATCTTTTTGCTTCTCTGCTATCTGTTTAACTTGGTCCATTGTTAAGTTCTCAGTAGCTTCTTCCCAGGACCCATTACACTTCTTTATACCAAGTGTTTGATTCTCCATGTGTGGCGTTTCATTCCTAGCTGACATATGTGTAACCTCCTGTATTTGTGTCTCGCCGACCTACTTACCCTATTTGAGATTGATGTAAAAATCAATTTAGTCGATTCCTCTCTCATTCAACCCTTTGTGTTACTCTAACTTGATCTGCTCGTACTGTTAGTGCAACAGGTACAGCAGCTTCGAATAACTCAACTGTAACTTCTTCTTTTGATTCAGTAACACGAATTACACGTGCATTCTGTCCTCTAAATGCTCCTCCAACAATTTCACAAAGACTACCTTCTTCTATTCCAGATGTAGCAGCCTTAGGTTCTAAGTAAGGTAATACATCTTCAAGTGGAGATTCTCCTGGTAAAACTTTTCTACAATTCTTTAGAGGTGTAACTCCTATGCCTACTCTACCAATTAATTTCTCAACATGATGTAAAGCAGATGCTTCAACGAAAATATAACCTCTCATGAAATGTGGATTTAGTACACCAAATATTTCATCTTGAATATCTTGCAGAGAACCAGTTCCTGAAAGTCTTGCTCTAATTTCTTTAGCAACATTTTGTTCTTGACCTATTGAAGTTTTCAAGATGTAAAGATATGATGCTACATCTCCATACATTTCAGTTAACTTCGGAGTTGAATATTCTTTTTCTTTAATTCTACCAGGATCTACCCATTCATTATTTTTGTACAATGTACTTGGAACAACCTCTTTGACATTACATACACAAAGTATTGGAGTAACATCCACTAGTCTATTTCCATATTCTAATCCACGTGCCTCGCCAGTACGCACAAATTCAAAATTTTCTCGTGAAATACCAGTACATTCCTCAACTCTCTTTGCTACAACATCAAGATCATCAGGATTTCCTAGTCCATAAATTCCATCCCACGCACCAGGAAAATCAGAAATTCCATCAGCCCTTTGCATTAAGAGTACTTTTTCTTCATTTCTTAGATAAACTGTAAATGACTCAGACATATTTTACACCTCATGCTCCTGTTAACCAATCAAAAAATGATGGAAAAACATTGTTCATCATAGCTTGTACAACGAAACCAAATAATCCTAATATGAACATACCTATGCCACAAACTATCATAGTTTGTCTAAATTGAGCCTTTGTTGGTTTACGTGCCATCTTCAAAATTCTTGCATATGAGCCTGTTTGTAAACTTCTAACTCGGCTTTCAATATCGTCTTGAACGTCCTGGACTTTCTCTTCGAATTTACTAACTTTGGAATTTTCGACACTCATCGTTCTCCCTCAAATCGGCCAAGCGTCCAACCAATTCCATTTAAGGGCGACGGGAAGGTACGTCCATAGAAAAATATAAAATTATTAAAATTAAGAGATAAATTCTACAGTTCTACTTCTTAAATTTCTCATCTGAGTATGCATCGAAGCACCATGTATTTGTTCGCTTTTTACCCCAGTTAATACTAACAAAACTCTAATGTTATTGCCCAATGATTCATCAGTTGTAACTCCCCAAATAATTTTTGCATATGTATTAATTTTCTTTCGAATTATGTCTGCACATTTTTCTGCTTCTCCAAGAGTTAAACCTGGACCTCCAACAACATTGATCAGAGCACCCCTTGCATCTGAAATATCCATGTCTAGTAGTGGATTTTCAATTGCTTCATTTGTAGCAATCTCTGCAGTCTCGCCTTCTCCAAGTCCAATTACTCCAATTCCTCCTCCATTACTGAGGACTGATTTCAAATCTTGAAAGTCAAGATTGACTATCCCTTCTCTAGATATCATCTCAGAAACGCCTGAAATACTTCGAACTAGTAATTCATCAGCCACACGAAAAGCAGCATCTAACGGTAATTGCTTAACAGTATCAATTTCCAATAATCTTTCATTTGGCAATACAATAACAGTGTCAGCAGTTTCCTTAAGTCTCTCTAATCCCCAATCTGCATTTTGTTTTCTTAGAGATCCTTCTGATAAGAATGGATAGCTAACTACTGCAATTGTTAATGCTCCAGCCTGTTTAGCTAATCGGGATATTACAGGGGCAGATCCTGTACCAGATCCGCCCCCCAATCCTGCGGTAATAAACGCAAGATCACAGCCTTCAACTTCAGTCTTCAATATTCTTTCAGACTCATATGCTGCTTGTTCTCCCTTTTCTGGATCGCCACCTGCCCCCCTGCCACGGGCTGTGCGACCAATTAGAATTTTATTTTCAACAGCAACTTTCAACAGATGCTGAGCATCTGTATTAATTGCCATTCCTTTTACATATTCATCATCAAACAATGACTCTGCCTCAAGTCTTGCTACTGCATTACTTCCAGCACCTCCACATCCAAAGACCCTTATCTTTGGTTGTAAAGATTTTAGTAAATCTTGAAGATTTAAATCTTCAACTGGCTCAGGAGTATTTTGAGCAACAATTTCATCCTCTTGAAGCTCGAGAACTCTGTCGATAATGTGCTTCACGGAGTGAGAGGGACATTAGGCAGAGGATAACTATTGCCCTACAAAAGTGGCGTAAGATATGGTTTTTCATAGGTATCAGAATTCGCCAATTAGCCCAATAATCCTTTACGAGTTTTCAAGAATCTAATGATAAAAGTATACACCCCTCCCCATGCAGAGAATGCTATTGCAAATGTGATTCCATTAAGCTCAGAGTTTCCTAAAATAATCCAATCAAAATATTCATGAATTGAATTGCTAGAAATGCCGGCCGTATCAGTAATAGCTTGAATTGCTGCTGCTAATAGACCAATCATTGTTATTACTAACCTATCTGCTCTAGAGAAACCTCCGTATATTCTTCCTAGGCCTACAGATTGTGCTTGTGTCCCCATGTAAGAACCCATCAAAGTCAATAGTGCGGCCATTGACCCAGAACTCATATCATCTACAAATGCAGCATTCATTCCAAGAGCCACTAGTAATCCTACATCTACAACACGATCTATAGTATGGTCTAGAAAATCTCCATATGGTCCATCAGTTCCCTGATGTCTAGCCAAAGCACCATCCAATGCATCAAATATTCCTGCAACAATAATTAGCACAATCCCTCCAATTATCATCAAACCTCCTGTTTCATCAAATTTTGCCTCTGCAAGAAGTACAAATGCTACAATCGCTATTACAAGACTTGTCCAAGTAAGTATACTGGGATCAAGATTGCCCATTTTTACTACTATTGGCTCAGTTGCTTTAGTCCATGTTTCTCTAAACTTTTCGAACATCGTTAATCCTCCATTTTGGATACCCAGTCAATTACCGAGGGAGGGTCATTGGGCTTGAATCCATCTGATATCCAAAGTGATAAGGACATGAGTATTGAGTGTACATCATTTTCCGTAGTATCAAACTCAGTCCAAGGGATATCTCCTTGTCTTTCATTCCANGAACTCCCTAAAATCTCCCAATCACAGTTAGATCTTATCTTTGATTCTGAGTATCCTCTCTNTAACATTCTTTTCTNTAGAATTTCAGGTGAACATCTCAGAACTACNACAGCATCGCTTGGTAAATGATGTGAAAGATGACCATCAATAATTAGAGGCTCTGGAGGATTACTTTTCCATTCTTCTTCAATAGAATCTACTAATTTATCTAGATCTATTGGACGAGCATTATCTTCACTGTCAATCTCTCCTATACAATCATATTCTCCTGCCATTTCTTCTACAGAAATAACATGAAAACCTAATCTTTCAAATTCTTTTGCTAAGGTACTTTTTCCTGAACCTGGTGAGCCAGACAAAGAAAGCCGATAAGGTACTGCCACAACTCTTCGTAGATGTCATATCTGATGAATACTACGTGTTACAGGCGTAACATTGACTTCTTATTGTACATGCCAAGATACTGAGGAACAACATGAGCGAGNCATATCAAGGATTAATTAAAGCGATAAATCCAAAAGAATCCAAACTTAATTTTTTACTTCTAGCGATGCCTATTTGCTGTTATTTTGCTTACGTATCAAAAGATGGAACAAATGCCTTCTTTGCTTCAATGGTAGCAATAATGCCTCTAGCATTTCTCATGGGTCATGCTACTGAGGAAATTGCATTACGAACATCAGAATCTATTGGAGGACTTCTAAATGCTACCTTTGGTAATGCCGCAGAGATTATTATTTGTCTCTTAGCATTATGGTCAGCATACAAAGCAGGCGTGAATTCAGAAACTGCTGAAATTATGATTCATATAGTTCAAGCAAGTCTAATTGGCAGTATTCTTGGTAATTTATTACTAGTAATGGGGCTGGCATTTGTTTGGGGCGGTATTCACTTTAAAGAACAATCATTTAATGAAACCCAATTTGGCTCTAATAGCTCTNTATTACTACTTTCAGTCATTGCTTTAGTTGTTCCAACCGTATATCATTTTACAGTTTCAGGAGAACAAGGAGATGCTGGTCTAGAAGATCTTTCGAGAGCCGCAGCTGTTATTTTATTGGCCATTTATATGTTATTTTTATTCTTTCAATTAAGGACACATTCAGAATTATTTGCAACTGATGATACACATGAGCANGAAGAATCTTCAATGACTATGAAAGAAGCAATTATTTTACTAGTAATTTCCACCATTCTTGTGTCATGGATGGCTGAGATTTTAGTTCATTCTTTAGAAGAGGCGGCTGAAGAAGTGAAAATGTCTCATCTCTTTATTGGAGTAATCTTGTTACCAATGTTTGGAAATGCTGCTGAACATTTTACTGCGGTTTCTGTAGCTGGAAAAAACAAAATGGATCTTTCCTTTGCTATTGCAATAGGTTCTAGTACACAAATTGCAGTATTTGTCGCACCTTTGATGGTAATTACTGCGTGGGCATTAGGCTTACCATTAACTTTCGAATTCGGCTTACTTGAAACAGTTGCAGCATTCCTTGCCGTATTGATAGCAAATGCAATAGCTTCTGATGGTAAATCTAATTGGCTAGAAGGTGCAATGTTATTGGGAACTTATGCAGTTTTAGCACTAGCATTCTGGTTTCATCCATAAAATTGTTTAGAATCACTTACCTTAGCATTGATATTCAAGCACCCAATGCGGTGAGTCAGAGGTAGATAGNATGACAGATACAAAACAAACCAANGATAGCATACCAACAATCGAAGCAAGTGCACATTGTGATGGGCCTTGTGGNGTCTATGATCCTGCAAGCGCACGTGTAGCAGCAGAAGCAGTTCAATCAATGACAAAGAAGATGAATACTTTAGAAGCCAACCATGGAGACTCTGGAAGTAATTCTGCAGCTTACATCAATACTATGTCAAGATATGCAGCAATTAAAGAAGAAGAAGCACAAAAGTGNAAAGATGANTTATTAGTACTATGGACTGATTTCTTCAAACCACAACATCTTGAATCAATCCCAAATCTTCATGACACATTCTGGCAGGCTGCAAAACTATGTTCTGCTTGTAAAGCTGAAGTTTCAGAACAGCATGCACAAGAATTAATGGATGCAGTAGAAGAAATTCATAACATGTTCTGGGCTGCAAAAGGCCGTGAAGTACCTTGGATTCGCGCTTCTTAAACGTAGTCGTCAAAGGCGACTCGATGTGGCCCACATTAGTTGATGGTGAAACTGTAAAGTTTGAGATTTTAGGAAATACAATTCCTGAAGTTGGACAAATTGTTCTAGCTAAACATCCCTTCAGAAAGGATACTAAAATAATTAAGCGTATTCAATCGATTGAAAATAATAAAGTATTCTTGGTTGGAGATAATCCAGACCCTACAGCAAGTGAAGATAGTCATAATTTTGGAATGATTAATTCCTCTGATATATCTGCCAGAATAATAAATTAATATGGGTGTATTCTACCATCCCATGTTTCAAAACAACCTGTTGTTTCAATTGATAAAGCCGAGAATCGTTCTATTAATCCATTGGCAGACTCTGTAGGAGTAAGTTTGCCTTTGTTACTGGTCATATCAGTTTGTACCCAACCTGGATGATATATTCCGACTGAGATCCCTTCTGACTTTAGATCTGTTGCCAGGTTTCTTCCAAGATTCAATGAGGCAGCTTTTGAAGATCGATAAATGTACGACCCTCCAGGTGCTGTGGTATCACTTGCCATCTGAGAAGAAATTATAGCGATTTTCGGATTATTAGCAGATCTTAAGGCCTCAAGTTGTGTTTCTATTGCTAAGTATGTTCCAGTTACATTAGTGGCAAATGTATCTTCCCACAATTCAGCTTCAAAACCAGATCCAATTTTATCTCCTCTATCCAGAAAAACACCAGCATTACAAATCAATAAGTCTAACTCTCCTGTTATTGGGACATGGTTATTTGGATCACGTACATCTAATTTGACCCAACTAACATTATCTTCTGCAACTTGTTCTTTGCGAGATGTTGCTATGCATTCCCAACCTCTTTCTAAGTAACCATCTAACAGAGCTCTACCTATTCCTCTATTAGCACCAATTATCATTACTCGTGGTATCTTTACAACTCCTACATCTGAGTCGAACAGATGTTATTCTTTAATATCGCCTACAAAGAAAACTACATTATACCGCCGAGATAATTTAACACATTACCATGTCCAACAAGCCAAATGTATCATGGGGAGTACGATCTCTCAAATCTAGTCTACCAAGTCCAGAAGTTGGTGGAATGTTACTGATAGAAGGATTAAAACGTTCTACTAGATATCTAACTAGGCACATGATTTGTGAAGAATTAGTAAAAGGAAGGCCTGTACATTGGATTGACGGAGGCATGGGACTAGATCCTTCTACCTTAATTCGTCCACTAGCTCATAAAAAAAAGGGAATAGAACTGTTAGATAATCTGTACGCTTGTAGAGGATTTACTGCTCATCAGATGGCCGAAATTATCAAACGTTTAGCTTCCAAAACTTCTGATGATAATTTAAGAAAGGGAAGATTGATTGTCGTTTCTGATCTAGTATCTATGTTTGCAGATAGTCAAGTAAAGAGGGCAGAAGGCTCTGCTATGCTCAAAGAATCATTATCTGATATCCAATATATAGCAAAAAAATGTAATTCTTTGGTTTTAGTGACTGTAAATTACAAGTCAAAACCCTTTCTTTCTAAATCAATGAAATCCGAATTAAAAAATGCTGCTAATGATAGATTAACAATCTTATCACAATCAAAAAATGCAATCACAGTAAAACTACATTCAGTAGATATGACTGTACAACCATTAGAAAAAAGAAATCCTCAAGTCTCTCTTCAAGATTTTATTTTACCTGACCACATNTCCAAAGTAGTTTGGACAGAACCTCTTGAAACCAATTCTTCTTCTGATAATCCAAAGGGAGATAACAACGCAGAAGCAGCACGTAAAGCAAGTGCCTCATAATAAATGACATCACCTTTTTGACCCATTATCGTCTTTTTTATTGATTTAATTTCTGATGCCATCCTAATTCTGTCCGGAGGATTTCTTCTACTTTGACCTACAACTGCAAATCTAATTTTTCTACCCGGATATGTATTTTGACCTAACTTCAACTCTCTAAGTTGTGCTGCAGCTGTTAAATTCAATACCTTATGCTCCCCTGCTTTATTCCTAACTCTTCTTCCTAAAATAAGCTTAGATAAAGGAATTTTACCTTTTTTTAGTTTAACGATTTCTTCATTAAATAATTTCACAGATCTTCTAATACTTTCCTTTGGTGGTCTTTTGCGCAATTCTTCTAAGATATCTTTTTGAAGATTTTTTATCCATTGACAAGTTGAGTGCTGACGTAACTCAATACCTCTTATTTTCCACCCCTTTTTCCCATGTGCAAAATATTTGGTTAGAGCACCAACTCCTGTAGTTCTATTGGGTACAAATGCAATCCATTCATAGACGTCTTCAAGCTCTATTGGTACACCAGATTTAACCTCTATTTTGGNCATCAATCTNGATATTGATTCNTCACGANCCTTANTANTTCTANTTTGTANGTCTANAAGCCAAATAGAATCTACAATTGCATGTAAANAANNCCAACCCTCNTCNTNAGCATCATGCATTGCATCTATTATCATCTCACGTGACCAAGCACATATTGCTTCATGACACTCTATACGTCCAAATCTAGCATTTTTNTATCCTGTATATCCAAAACAAGTNACTAGAAGCCATTTCAGAACATTTTGTCTTCTATCCCANACATCTCCNTTNACCCTNCTTNTNGATTTGAGATAACTACGNCTCTCAATAATNGGTGCAACAACTCTACCTANGAATCCATATTTTTTAGTACAAGTATGCATTCCTAATTCTGGNACTANTAGTTGTAATTNTTGANTAGANTGNNTACGTCTNTCAATTTCNCTNANAGCACTNTCAGGTTNTAGNGGNAGTTTACCANTTCGTAAATTNTCTTCTTCTNAAANTTTACANCATTTACAATTCATTGTNTCAGGACTNATATTTCTNGTTGCNATAATACTTGGNAANAGGCTTGCAAAATCTAGTTCATACACTTGTTTNTGNACNCCNGGTTNTGGATCTAGATACAAACCNCCTCTNTCAGATATGAGCATCTGTGTCCCTGTTTTCATATCTTCAGGCCTATTTTTCTTCCAAGGAACTANTACNTCATCTTCCATAGATTGTCTTATNTGCATAGCNGAAATTGCAGAACCNGGAGATAATCTTGANAGATCNTGTGNAGGTATTCCAGANATTCTTGCAAGTTCACATANNCCTTCTANNCCNCCTTCTTTACCNATGAANGAAGCACCCATATCTACGTGTATTCTACCTTCTAANGCATGNTAAGCATCTGATCGNAGTATTCTNCCATANCTCCAAGTTGTAATNGCNTTTCTTCTAATATTAGTNCCNCGTTTATTTCTNCTAANNCNTAATTCTCTACCATNTCTAGATGCAATATTTATCAAAGCTGGAAAATCTATACTATCTCCTTTGTTNGTAATCAAAACATCAGGATTAATCCAATGTATTGCTCGTTCAANTTCATAGAGAAATTCATCTTNATTTCTTTCAGGAGTAAGNTGAATATGAATNGGNATTCNCTTTGAATTAGAACCTANAAGNCCCATATCGATTATCGTCACTCCTGTGACNAATCCNTTTGANCTACGTTTTCCATGCNTATCTTTNCANTTAACTTTCAANATNGCTTGNCTTAATGGNGGAGGCGTCCATTGTGCATCTGTTCTTTTATCNAGTGAAATTATTTGATTATTTGAAATTCTTATCCTACCAAATGGATGNGTATTCATATCATGAAGAAATCTTTGAGAGGGCNTAGGATCAACCGAANANACNTCAAATTTACTCCATTTACCAATTGCCGAAACTACATCNGCTACTTGTTTAAGTNTAGAAGGNCTAGAAATAGAAATTGCTAGAACTTCTGAAACTNNATTTNCTTCATGACTTTTGAATCTCTTCTGTCTTGAGAATTTCATTACTCCNAATAGTGTTTGATATTCCATTTCCTTTAGTTTCACTTCAAGTGCATCAATATCATCTAAATTACCTGCAATATGNAATACGGGTGNCCAATAGAATATGTATTTACTAACTGATCCATCATCTAATTTAACCCATACAACCATTCCTTCAGAGCTTGAATCTTGATATATATCGAGAATCCATCCCTCAACCATCTCTAATTTTTTCCTCCTCTAATTTGGTGAGTCTAGAATTAATATCGATTAGCATAGCAAGTAAAGCGGGCTCAAGAACATCTGAAGTTGGAAGCATACCACAAGCAGAAGAACGACTTCTCACCGAATTCAACATCCGATCAAATTCATCCCTTTCAGAATGCCTCAAAACTCTCCTAAAAGGCTTCCAACTGTCTATTCTACGTTCTATCCTGTTTCTCCAAGTTGGTACTGTTCTGCCCATGGGCACTGAATATTAACTCGGCGGTATAATGAACTTTTCACTGAGGTGTTAGTAATACTGAAAGTGTTCTATACTTAAACTAAAGATTCTGAAAATAATTTATGAATTAGATATTGCTTCTTCTTTTGGAATTAATCCAAAGATACTCATCAAACAAGGCAGTAAAATTATACTAGAAACTAGTGCTAAAAGTATTGCAATTACGAATACTTGACCAAATAATCTCAGAGGCAAAAGAGAGCTTAGATTGAGAACTGCAAATCCTCCTGCAGTTGTAAATGCCGCAGCCATCATTGCTCGTCCTGTAGTTGCATTGGTTATTGAAATCCAATTTACGATTCCTGCACTTTGGTCATGTTCAATCTCTTCATCTAATCTTGTAACAAAATGAACTGCATAATCTACTCCCAGGCCCAATGTTAGTGCCCCTATAGTTACTGTTTGTGAGTTTAATTGATATCCTAACCATCCCATTAATCCATAGACCCAAACAACGACAATAGAAAGTGGCAACCACATCGCAAATCCTTTCAAAACTCCTCTTTGAGATGTTTTTTCTCTAGAAATATTGATTCCTAATAACATAACCAAGATTATCCCAGCAACAATCCCAGTAGATGCTACAGCAGATCTAGCCACATCTTCACTAACTTGTGCTAATATTAACCCTCTACCAGAAACACTCGCTTCTCCTTCTTCGTTTAGTGAATTATCTAATTCAGTAACAAAATCAACTGTCTTTTGCCAGTCCAAGGTTGGTGCTTGGAAACTTATTACAGTTTGCTTGAAATCTTCTCGTAAATATCTAAATGTCAAATCTTGGTTAGCATCTGCCCAATTTTCTAATAATAACCACTCTGGATTTGCTGTATCTAATGAATCCAATATTTCTCTTAACTCAGAATCTCTTGCAGATTCTAATTCTAGAACTTCCCAGACTCCTGTTTGATCTGTTATACTAGGTTCTGCATCTAAAATTGACATCGAATTAATGTAAGCATTCTTTCCTTCTTCACTAAAGACATCTATATTCAATACAACATATAGAGGAGGCTGATTTTGTCCAGAAAAATCATCACTCAAAATTAAGAAATTGGCTACTACCGGAATATCTTCATCCAATTGATCTCTAAAGTCAAAACCAATCTCAAGTTGTGTTATTCCTGCGCCAACAGGCAAAGAAAGTAACAGTGCAGCTACTACCACTGTCATTGGATTGAGTGCTTGCTTTCCTGACCAAATCGAGAATTTACTTTCCTCTACCTTAACAGATTTGGCAACAGTAATTTTTTGTGGCTTGAGGACTGTAAGTAATGCTGGTAAGGCAGTAATTGATAATATGTAGATGAAAAATAATCCAACTGCGATTACTGTCCCAAAGACAACTAAGAAATTCTGTGAAGATAATCTAAAACTTAAGAATCCAACCATATCTGTGAAAATTGCTACAACTAAAGCAGCAGAAGTAAGTATTGTCCCAGTTTTAAGTGCCTTTATTCTTGCTTCTTTGGAAAAATCAGCCATGGTCTCTTTTCCTTCAGAATCCATATTTACTAATTCTTCACGATAACGTAACACAACGTGTAGGCCATAATCTACTCCTATTGCTAGCAGTAATATTGGAATACTGTTCATTGCAGCATTGAATTCTAATTTTAAAACTCCTGATACTCCATATGTAGCTCCTATCGCTAACAAAGTTAAGAAAATAACAATACTAGTATCTCTAATACTTCTAAATTGCCTCCATAGAATTATTCCTAGAATTACGACAGATGCACTTGTTAACATCCCAATTTCTGCTCCAACATTTCCTGCTTGCTGTTCAGCAAATCTAGAAAAACTGAATACTGTTAATTCATCATTAAAAGAATATTCAATTTCGGCAGAATTAATTAAACTTGTTTCTAAGGCAACACTCATATCACTCACTAAAATAGAAACTTCTGTTTCTAATTCCACTCCATGA
>NHGE01000051.1:0-3010 GCA_002172375.1 Euryarchaeota archaeon TMED129
ATCCCCCTATGTGTTGTTGGACGTGTGGGCATTGTCTTTAAAAAAGATGTATGTCCCCCTTCTCTTGTAACTTGAATGGAATAAGTTGCTGTTGTAGTTTGCATCAAACTAACTCCTGCTGATACTGCATAAGTTGCTCTTCTACGACTTCATCTAGACTCTCTTGAATCACCTGATAGATGTAATCAATGTTTCCTACATCATCAAAGATACGTGCAATCAGTGCAGGATCTTCTACGTTATTACCATAATCAGTGTTGCCATCTTCGTCCTTCAAATGACAATCATTCTTGGTATAAATCCATGCGCCACATTCTGCATCTTCTCCCTGTTCTTTGATCATTTGTGATACTCGGTCTTGGAGTTGTTTGAGAGTGTAATTCATGATTAGAGTGAGTGAGTGTTAGTTAGTGGGGAAGTTGGTGCAGACTGCATCACATAACAATGCTACAAGTTCTTCACTACCTTTACCACACATCTCATCAACAATGTTTTCGATATCCTCCATTAATGTTTCTCTTTGTGATAACATTTCAAGTTGATTGTTCATTTGAAGATTGTGAAGATAGGACTTAATCAGTGACATAATCACCAACGAGTTTGAATCAGTGCAGAATTGAAAAGTTGTGGTTCTGTGTGCATATCAGTCACTTCATACTTGTAACCTTCAACACGATTATCAACCTCTTTTTCAAACATACATTTGTTGATATAAGACTTAGATTGCGTTTTGCCGCAGAATGTAACCGTCTTATACATTAGACGCTCGCTGATAGTTCCGTCAGAATACTTGACGGGGTAGAAGTCAACTACCATGTGAGCGCCGTTTGCTGTGAGTTGCATGATGAAAGAGAGGTGATTACAATACTAAGACACTTTACGGGCTTCAGTTTTTATTAGTCACATGTGTTTCTGTATTCTTTCTATAGTTTGCTTGCGTTCTTCAAGAATCTGTGTCATATTACTATCTAACATTTCAATCATTAGATTTGCACCCAAGATAACAAACAAAGCAAGAAAGATAAGTCTCATGATAATATCAACCCTCTAGGAATGCAGGATCAATGATATCATCATTAGAACCAAACATTTCATCGAATAGTTTTTGTCCTGATTTTTGATAGTCGTTATCAGTCATTCTTTGACGAAGTTCAGCAAGAAACTTAATCTGTTCTTGAATTCCATCTACTTCGTTCTGTAGTTTCTCCTTTTTAAAGTTCAACTCCATGATAGACTTGTTGATTTCAACTATGTTCATAGTTTTGCGGATTGAAAGATTTTTGAGTTGTTGAATTGGATTCATACTACTAAGACACTTTACGGGCTTCAGTTATTGAAACACGGGATTGACTCCCATTACTTTTGCTGTAGGATTACGTGCTTTTGCTGTATCGAGTGCATCATTTCGACTCGCAGCATAAACCTCTTCGGTGAATACTTTGCCAGCAACGTACAACTTGACTTCCCATTTCATGATGTTAATTAACGAACGTAAAGGAATGAACCGTAAGGATCACAGATTTCAGGATTATCAACTAAAGATTCAAGAAAGAATCGAATGCCTTTTGCTGGTGCTTTATATGATGCTGGTTTGTAACATGCACCAGACTCTTTGTCGATGAACATGAACACACCATTATTTGAAAAACTACCATCAGCATGAACCCTGAATTGATTCAGTTTAATATATTTCTTACCTACACTATATTCTAACTTAGAATATGAAGTATGTCCAGACTCGGTTGCATTAACTTTCCATTGATTGTTGACAACTTCAAGTAAACATTCGGTCAGATATTCGGTTTTGAATTGTGGAGCACAGAAAGTCATTTGTTTGAATAAAGAAAGTTTTTTGAAGTTTGAATCAGAAAGGGTTAGACCATGACTCGTACTTTTTCATGGTGATGTAACCCTCACGGCAAAGTTCATCAGTGAAGATACCCCATGCCTCACGTTTGGCAACAAGATCTGTTGATCCACTTGCCTTCCAGTTGTAACGAAACTGCTCCAGTGCTTGTGCTTTAGTGGTGGTTCGCATTTGATTGGTCTTCATACTACTAAGACACTTTACGGGCTTCAGTTATTGAAACCTACAAGATGTGACATTTAATTATCTGTCACCCATGATTCTCCATAAACTCATCTAACGTGTAACCTTCTCCAGTTGATGTTTCTTCTATCAATTCTTCTATTGTATATTTTTCCATGTCCTTTCGATATTCTTCTGGTGTTGGATCTTGTGGGTCATAGTCATCATGGCACAGATATTCCCATTCATGAACAAGTGCATCAATCAATTGTTCTTTGGTGTAATCAGACATTAGCGAATCTCCCGTTGTTGAAGTTTGCATGTGAGAACTGTTCACGATTGACTAACTTGAACATACCATATCCATTGGTCTTGACATAACCTTCGCCACGACATTGACGATTGTTGATGTATGCAGCAGGTCCATTGTTACGCATCAAAAACAACATGTCATCTTTGATAGACTTGATCAAGAACCAGTAACTAATCAAACGAGAGTTGTTGAATGTTTCTGGCACAACTTCACGACCTTCACGAATACATTTGTTCAATGCTACTTGAAGTTCTGCTGCTTCTTTCTTGTCAGCAAATGTTACCATCTGTGCCATCTGACGNGCNAANCCNACAATCTCATCGAAATCTTCATCGACTTGCCAACACTCAGGTTGAACAAACTTACACGATTCAGTATCTTCAAAGATCTCCATATCTACCATGTCATTGATGACATAGGCATCTTTCAATTCACCATCAGTTGCATACAATGTATGTGGTGCAACGATGATATCCTGATCGATGATATCATCAAAAGTATATGTTATCGTGTTAGGCGTATAAGTATCATCNCCNCCNNANCCAATAAAATCNCNTTGNANAATNCCGNNGAAANNAGGNAGGCAATCAAAACANTGNTGNAGNATNTNAGCAACNNCCCCAGNNTGNTTNNGNTCAATNTCNTNATGNNTTTCATTGATNTTGATT
>NHGE01000051.1:3222-10396 GCA_002172375.1 Euryarchaeota archaeon TMED129
GNANAAATCAAGNGGNTGTGTGTAGGTTGTTNAACTGTCACACCATCAGTAGTTTGTNATATAAAGATGCTTTACCTTTGCACCTGANTGATCNTTACCTTTACCAAATCGTTGAGCATAAGCAAAGTCTTTNTCTGTGATATTGTAATCNCGATATGATTCACGNTAAAATTCATGGTCACTATGTATGATCATCCACTTTGCATCAGTTGACTTCANNCANCGTNCAAGTTCTTCATGCANAGTATCACCACCATCACCCTGAGTATANCCNANNCTCTCCAANTATGGNGGATCNATNAACACAAANTCATCNGCAGTTANGTCATCAAATAGATCAACAAATGANCCCTGTCTGATGTCACACTTNCTNAGNAATGTGTGATGATCTGGTGTTAGATTGCAGGACATTTTCTTNTAATGTCCAAACGGCACATTNAATTCACCCTTTGCNTTATATCTCTCCATGCCAGANAAACACAACTGTCTGACAATAATNTANGAGACTGCTTGTATTANNGGNGTNAAATCTTGNGGNTTATTGATTACATTTCTNGCAGCATANAATGCCTCTTGTAGTGCATCATGCTCATAAGTTTTGATGATGTTGATGTGATTTANGACATNCACATAATCAGAGCTCTGNAATACTTTGTAGAGNTTGATTACCATCGGGTTGATGTCATTCAGAATAGCAGGAGTTTGCAATCCAAATGATACTGCTGCACCACCACAGAAAGGTTCAACAACTCGATCAAATTTTTGTGGTAGCATTTGCTTGATCAAAGGCAGTTCTTTACTCTTACCGCCTTGATACTTGATGACAGGTTTCATAGGTACTCAGTCAAATGTTTGTAAGTTAATTATATCAGATGCAAAGCATCTTGTGAATGAGAGCATCTTTGCCCATTTGTTGAAAATCTTCAACGGTAAAATCGCACTTGAAAGTATCAATGAACCATTGAAGTCCAAAGATCATACCAAAACGTCCATCTTTCTTCACTTCACCATAATAGAATGGACAGAAAATTCCACCATCTACACTAACATCGAATTGCTCTTCTAATCCCCTTTCAATCTGCTCTTCACGACGAAGTGTATCCCTTGTTTTACCACGATCTAGGTCCAGATTGCACTTCATTTCGCGTGTAATCAAGACATCATCTTCAATCTGTCCAAGTAGATCAACTTGATGATCTTCACCATCTACAGTGATAATGTTATTACGACCTTTTCGGGGCAACATATCAAGTTTGTTGTAATCTCCCATCACTTTACAAAAGAAAGTTTCAAGGTAGTTACCAACACGAATTGAAACTGATTGTGAAACATGAGTTGTACCCAACCACTCTTGAATAAGTGAAGATTTCTTGGCAGTCTTACCATTCATCTCCTCTAAGAGAATTTGAGTGAAAGTATCAGTGATGTTCATCGGTTTGACTGATTACTTTGTAATAATACACGGATCCACTACCCAAGTCAATGGGTAGTGGACACTTCAACCAACTGGCACAATCATCCCCAGTTCTCCATCCATTCGTCTAATGTATAACCCTCACCCGTACTAGTTTCTTCTACTAACTCTTCTAAAGTCATTTCTATCAAGTCCTCACGATATTCTTCAGTTGTTTGATCATTTTCNGGATCAAAATCATCATGGCAGAGATAGTCCCACTCTGCACATAGTGCATCAATTAGTTGTGCTTTGGTGTAATTCATCGACGGATCTCACTGATAGCGGGTTGACCTTGATTGAACACGACATCAACAACTGCCTGAACTTTCTTGGCAGTGCTGATACCAACTCTGTCATAAGTGGGGATGCAAACTAACCCAAACTTCTTCTCACTTCCACCCAGACGGATCACACGACCGATACTCTGACTGATACCAATGTAGTCCATGTTACGCATGAAAATGACTGCCTCAAGACCACTGACGTTGATACCTTCAGACAGAATACTGTGATGCAGAACAACAAATTTCTTCTCAGGATCTTTGCCCCAAGTGTTCAACGTGTTGAAGAACTCTTCACGATTGACTTTCTGTCCATCAATGATTCCACCAGTCTTAGATGTGATAGTCATCCAAGAATAACCACGTTGATACAACTCAGCACAGAAGTCAGAGTGAGTCAGAAGATTGATAATCTGCTTTGTTGTACGCGCACAGACCAAAGTCTTGTCGATGTTGTTGTCATCAATCGTTTCCAAGAGATTGTCACAATCATCAGCATACATCACCTTGCGACCTTTGATCAGAGGCAGTTGCTTCACTACAACTTTGGGAGGAAGAATGTAACCACCTTCAACCAACTCAGGTGCAGGAATGTTAGCAAGAACTTGACCATAAACAGACCAATTCATGCCTGGTTTGGTAGCAGCAAGGGAATGTTTAGGTGTTGCTGTATAGAAATAGCAACGATCTGCGTTCTTGATGTCTGCAAAGTATTCAGTAGCAGGGAAGAAGTTCTTCTTCACGGAATTATGTGCTTCGTCAAAGTAAATGTTATTCACCTCAATATCTGCCTCCATCACACGATGCAGGGAATTGTAGGTGGTGAAGATGATAACATTCTCACCCATAGTGCGAGCACAGTTTGCATACAAATGAATTTTGTCTGCTTTAGTTGTACTGACGTGATGTGTTTCACCACTGTGAACGTGCATCACATGCAAATATGGGTCACTATTGTTAGGATCAATGACCTCCATAAATTCAGAACACAGTTGTTCTGCCAGCAAAATACGAGGAGCAACAACAACAGTTGTCACACCACTATTGCAACGATCCATGGAAGATTTTGCATCCATGATCATCGTCAATGTTTTACCACCACCAGTGGGAACAATCACCTGACCTTTGTTGTAATTTTGCAGACGGTCAACGATGCGTTCCTGATGTGGACGAAGGGTGATCATGTGTGTTCTGTTGATGTCAATAGTATAACGCACAGAGAGACCTCTAGGAGACCCTCTGTGCCACTTGTTTAACTGTCTTGGTCTTCTTGTACTGGTTCTGCTTTCTTAACTACTTTAGGACCAACTTGCACTCGATTTGATTCATANAAGAACTTAACTCTTTCTCGACGTGCTTGCACTAGCATATCATATTGTTCTTGTTGATCTTTATTAAATCGAAAATCTTGCTGCCTCCAAGTTTTACGAAGGTCTTCAAGATGTGGCAGGACGTTGACTGTGGAAGTAGGGAAATTCATATTAGACAGTGTAATCGTTGTTGGTAAATTCGTCAAGTTGAATGTTCATTTTAGAGTCATTCTCTTCGAGTTCTGTGATGTCGAAGATTTCACCAGGCATGTCCTGAATTTCACTCCAAAGATCGTCCATGTGTTGCATTTGTTTGACCTTGTTAATATACACGGGATTGATGGTCTGTGGGAGATTAGTGGACAGTAATTGTAGTGTCCACTGCTTTCAAGTTTTTCATCACATGTTGCTCCCAAAATATAGCATCTTCAATTTTAAGGAAGGTTGCTGTATGTTTGGCATATCCTTTCTTCTTCGGTTTGAGATAATTTACTCGGTACATCATTCCAGTGTCTGATTACTCCAGATACGATAAAAATGTTAGTGACCATGTAACTAACAAAAATACAGGTGCGTATGATAGCAACTTTATCATCATAAGATTGTGTTTTGTCATCACTAAAACTCCCTAATGTATATTTCCATGTCCTCCAAAGTTTTGCCATATCTATTTTTCCTAGTATGAACATACTCTAATTTGTTCCAGTCCCATGGAAAACAACAAATAAGAGTGTGAATATATTTGTGCTTCTCTTCACGGGTATATTCACAGTTGGGTTTAGGTCTTACTCCAATCTCTATTGTAATATAATACTGAGGATCTTTGAAATATACCCATCCCTCTAAATCACCCCATCGAACATAGTCATCAACCTGCGGATCATCCATAAAGTGCTGCCTCCAATGGATTTAGATTTAACTGCATTGCAGTATAGGGACGAGTATCATTGATGTCTACCGGATTTCCTTGCTTGGAGTAGTTAATAGGCGCCGAATACCTTCTCTTTTTAACATCATAGAATCCCCAGACGGACTTAGGTGCCACATCAGTATAGGAGAAAAAACCATCATTGACAATGCAAATGCGAAAAATATTACGTCGAAACAAATCAACCTCGTAGTGAAATCCTTTAGGTGCTTCATGAATAAAATCAGGGGGCAGTTCGAGTTGGTTCGTCATCAATGAAGATTCCTTCATAATCTGGATACATTGTAGCAACGATGTATTGTGCAAGTGCTTGTGTAGGTGCCACTACATAAACTTTCACATTATAGGTGTAAAAATCACCAGGAGTATCTTGCATAGAAAGTTCTACTTCAACTCCCCACACATTTCCATTCTTGAGATGCCTATCCCAAGAAACTGTCATGTCAGGTTTCATCTTTCTTCACCTCTTTCTTTGGTTCATATGGGTGTTGAGGTTTATGTTCTCTGTCCATGGGTTTAGATCCAGTCAAATCTCTACGAGAATTGTTACTGATGATGATAAAAGCATCTTTATTGTACTTGCGAACACCATAGGGTGTTGCCCACTTTTTATTGTAGTCTTCACCTTGATGGATGCCACTAACAACAGTGCCACCAATCTCCACGACTACATCATCATAACAATCCCATCCCAAAGTAGCAATCACATCAGACAATTTGCCCGATACAGTTTTCATTACTGCTGATGCTTTACGACTTGATAATACTTCTTCACTCATGTTGTGAATTCCTCAACAATTTTAGAATCAATGTTCTCTGCAAGTGCATAAGTACGGGACTTCAGGATGTTTTCACGGAGATGTCCATAGTATTGACTATTAAAGTCTCCATCATCTGCACTGGTGATGAGATCGAAACACTCATCATCGTCCTCTGCAATTACATTCCAAATACCTCCATATTCACTGGATGGGAATGGAACATAGTGGTCCACGATGTAGAAAAACTTGGTCATTTTCTCCATTGAATTACTCTCTAATTGTATCATGAACAGAAGAACTCTTCAAGGTAGTAATCAACAGTAACCTCAAGTTCTGCTGCTTCATGTTCAATCATTGTCCAAAACTCTTCGGCGATTTGTTGTGCTTCAAGTTCGTTTTTCATGCCATCAGTGCTCCAGANGGGATTCCAACAATCTCAGGATCGTTGTCATTAAACTCATTCATATCATAGCATACCCAACCAGCACTGGTGAAGATATAGGAGAACTCTTCACCATCAGAGAGAAACTTTTCACGGGTTTCATCATAACGAGGAGGGCAATCCTCACCACGCTCAGAGTAATACTCAGCACGATTTTCATCACCCCATGCAGAGGACATATCACCACCATCAATCAGATCTGCTGCCTGTTGACGAGAGTTGTAATGTGTGTTCAGGATNCGACCCAACCACTGCGGATAACCATCCCAATGGTGATAAGAAGACAGAACAGAACCGTCTGTAANTTCGATGCCGATGCGTGAACGGGTTGCCATGAGTGGTTTTCCTTTGACCCTTTTAATATACATGAGATCAGAGTGGATGGTGTCAAAAGTGGACACTTCAACCACCGTCCACTTGGCACCCTACCATGCTACCACCAACGATCCCCAAGGGGATTGCCCACCAACGTCCATCACCACGGGACAGGGCAGCACCTGCACCAGCACCAGCAATCCCACCTAAAATAGATCCTTCTAAACAGGAATTGTTATCAGCATTACCCACGTTGGGATGCTCTTCTTCATATCGAGGGAAAGAATTAGGAGTAGTTTGAGGCATATAGTATGGTCTTCTGGGTCGTTCATATAATCTGTGACAAGGAACTCTCTTTCTAGTATTCTTTACTCTACCATTTTTCCAGTTACCAAAGTCATCGTAATGACCAGGAATATATCTCTCTACATTCTTATAGCACTTCTCTTCATAATGAACATTTCTCTGCCCACGATAGTATGGACGGGGACCACCAGCAAATGCAGGGGCAGATGTAGCACCAATTAGCAATAATGCCGCTAAAAGTTTCATTGGTTTCGTTCAACTGNTANTAATTTATACAAAAAAAGGAGGGATGTCAATCCCCCCTGTGCAACTTACCGATCTGTCACAGCATAAAATGCTTTGTCGGTCAAGGCATTAAGAACGAGAGAAAGATCCTTCATGAGATGATTCATTTCATACTGATGAATCTTGTAACGTGCTTTGAAATCTTCAAACAAAAGTTCAAAGGTAGCAGAATAGTCCTCACGTTCCATAANAACTTGAGGACGATTTGCGACGGTCATAGAGACTTGGTTGACTACCCACCTAATATGGCATAAAAAAAGACCCCTTGCAAGGGGTCTTGTGCCTATTCTTCAAGTGGACTACCAGTTCTCCATGATGTTGGTTCCTGATTTCTTGCCTTTTGAACCAAATGTTCTGCAAATTCTTCCATTTTATCTGGATGAATTGCCCGAATATCATATTGATCTACCGCAATTTTCATCGACTCGATATGTTCTTGTTCGATTTTTTTGTTTTTGGGTAGGGTCATGGGCAATCTCCTGAATGTGTGAACATCCTAACATAGCATTTCACAATTAGTTAGTGATTTAATCTTTTCTTTCGGATTGCGTAACAGGTGTTAATGGTTCAATTTCTTCCATTTCCCACCACACATCTTCAAAATACTCAGAGTATGAATTGATAACATCCTCCGATTTCCAGAAGTCTTCCCAATCCTTTTCAGTTACTTCTGTTACTCTTGCTCTTTCTTCCATGTTTTCCGAACCTTTTTCAATTCTTTAAGTTCTTCTTTAATCTGTTGGTATGCTTCCTCTGCGGAAATCTTACCACCCATTTCCATACACGTATACACTTCAACTCTTGTGCCAAAGTGTTGAAGTGCTCTTTCAAACGTGTCTAGTTCTTCATACATGATCAGAGAAATGTTTTTCTAGAACTTCAATACGTTCTTCTTCATGAGCAATAATATCAAGTTGTTCCTGAATTGCACCAAGAACATCAGGATGCTCACCAATACCTACAGGATTATGCAGATATACCTCTACATTAACCCTTGCTTTGGCAATGTTACCCTCTGCATCAGAACGCAGTGCGTCCAATGTTTGTTGACGAAGATTGCAAGACATCAATAAAGTTCCTCTTCTGCTTC